>JBEPWY010000419.1:0-3128 GCA_041642185.1 Marivirga sp. | reverse complement strand
TCCCGGTGCCAGTGTTCTGAATGGAGGTTTTTGGTTCTCCATTACTCGAATCTGCACAGAGGATGTATGCGTTCTTAATGCGATATCCGGATTGCTTTCAATAAAGAAAGTATCCTGCATCTCCCTGGCAGGATGATTTTCAGGAAAATTTAATGCTGTGAAATTATGAAAATCATCTTCTATTTCCGGGCCATCCGCTACATTGAAGCCGATTTTTTGAAAGATTTCAACAATCTGGTTATGAATAATAGTAAGCGGATGTACTGTACCCAAGCCCACTACCGGGGGAAGTGTTAAATCTATCGGCGCTTTGGAGCCAGACCCTGCTACCGCATTATCCAATTCTTCAATTAAAGATTTGAATTTCTCTTCTGCCAGATTTTTCACCTCATTAACCGCTTGGCCATAAGCTTTTCTCTGCTCAGCAGGAACACTTTTCATTTCATTAAAAAGCTCTCCCAAAACACTTTTTCTGCTTATAAACCTTATTCTGAAGTTTTCGAGTTCTTCAGGCGTATTTGCCTTTGACTGCTCTATTTCTTTTTTAAATACTGCTATTTTATCTGACATTTACTTATCAAATTATTTATTACAATAGGTAATAATATTTATTATAGTAACAAAGTTACACTTTTTGAATAGAATAATGAATAGAACCTTATTTTAGAAAACAAAAAAAGGGCTATGCAACATAGCCCTTTTTAACCCAGACAATGCTGTGGCATTATCAAATTATCATTCCGGCACCTACTGTTTCATGGGTGAATTCATCAATAATTATTAAAGAGCCTGTATTCCTATTTTTACGATATGGGTCGTACAATAAAGGCCTGGCGGTCTTTATAGTTATTCTACCGATATCATTAGCAGAAATATTGCTGTCTTTATCATCCTTTTCTAAAGTGTTAACATTCACTTTATATTTCACTTCTTTAATAATACATTTGGTTTGATTGGTGGTATGTTTAATTAAGTACTTACCCCCCATTTTTAATGGAGTAACATTTAACCAGCAAACCATCAGGTCAATATCCTGCCCTACAGTAGGCTGATTGTTAGGCTTTGCCAGCATGTCTCCTCTGCTGATGTCTATTTCATCTTCCAAAGTAACTGTAACCGACATAGGCGGAAATGCTTCATCTAATTCCCCGTTCATAGTGGAGATTGATTTGATTTTTGAAGTAAAACCTGAAGGTAAAACAACTACTTCTTCTCCTTTTCTGAAGATTCCTCCACCAATTAAACCTGCGTAACCACGAAAATCATGGTATTTATCGGATTGAGGACGAATTACCCATTGAACAGGCAGTCTGCTGTCAATTAAATTTCTATCTGAAGCAACTTGTACATTCTCCAAAGTCCATAGTAGTGAAGGCCCTTTATACCAATCCATATTGGTTGATTGGTCCACCACATTATCTCCGTTCAATGCTGAAATAGGGATAAATCTGATATCAGGTATCTCCAGTTTTGCATCAAAGCTTAAAAAATCTTTCTGTATCTGATCGAATACTTCTTCCGAATAATCAACCAAATCCATTTTATTAACACAAACAATAATGTGTTTAATCTGAAGTAAAGAGGCTATAAATGAATGACGCTTGGTCTGCTCAATCACACCTTTTCTGGCATCAATTAAAATGATGGCCAAGTTAGCATTAGAAGCACCCGTAACCATATTCCTGGTATATTGAATATGTCCTGGAGTATCCGCTATAATAAATTTTCTTTTGGGAGTAGCAAAATATCTGTAAGCCACATCAATGGTGATTCCCTGTTCTCTTTCGGCTTTTAAGCCATCCGTTAAAAGGGCAAGGTTCACATGCTCATCGCCACGGTTACGACTCGACTCTTCCATGGCATCCATCTGATCCTGAAAGATAGACTTAGTATCATACATCAATCGCCCGATTAAGGTACTTTTACCATCATCCACACTACCTGCAGTAGAGAAGCGCAGTAAATCCATGTCCAGATAGCCGGAGGCTTTGCTCTTATTTTCTTTTACTTCTTGCATTTTTTTAGATTCTAGAGGTTAGATTCCAGATTTTAGATCTAGTAAACCTATTATTAGATGTTCCTTATTTATAATTATGACAGGCTTTTGCTTAAAAGTATCCCTGCTTTTTTCTGTCTTCCATGGCAGCTTCAGATCTTTTATCATCTGCTCTACCACCACGCTCTGTTTGTCGGGCAGCAGCAACTTCTTCGATGATTTTATCCAGGTCATCAGCATCAGAGTTTACAGCCCCTGTTATAGTCATACAGCCTAATGTTCTGTAGCGGATCACCTGCTTCTCATACTTTTCACCATCCAATAGTGTATTGAAAGGAGACTCAGCAATTAAAACACCACCTCTGTTAACCACATTTCTTTCGTGAGAGAAATAAATGCTAGGCAGATCAATTTTTTCCTTCTTGATGTATTGCCATACGTCCATTTCTGTCCAGTTACTAATCGGGAAAATCCTGAATGATTCACCGGGGGCTTTTAAACCATTGTAGAGGTTCCAAAGCTCAGGTCTCTGATTTTTAGGATCCCACTGACCAAAATCGTCTCGGTGAGAAAAAAATCTTTCTTTGGCCCTGGCTTTTTCTTCATCTCTCCTTCCACCACCAAAAGCAGCATCGTATTTACCTTCTTCCAGTTTTTCAAGCAGGGTAATTGACTGCAAAGTATTTCTACTTGGGTTAATACCTTTCTCTTCTCTTGCTGTTCCTTTATCAATTGAATCCTGCACCAGGCCAACATCTAATTTGACACCATATTCTTTTGCAAGGTTATCGCGGAATTCTATGGCTTCCGGAAAATTATGACCGGTATCGATATGTAATAAAGGAAAAGGAACTTTTGCCGGCCAAAAAGCTTTTTTAGCTAAATGTACCATGGTAATAGAATCCTTTCCACCGGAAAATAAAATCACTGGCTTTTCAAATTGCGCGGCTACTTCTCTGAAAATGTAGATTGCCTCTGACTCCAGTTGATCTAAATGTGATAAATTATAAGATGCCATATTAATATTTTATTCTTTCTAATATTTGATTCACTAATTGCTGATGACTGCTTTCTAAATCCTTTGTTGCAGTATCAATTCTTATTTCAGGATTTTGAGGCTCATCAAAAGGAG
>JBEPWY010000418.1:0-3147 GCA_041642185.1 Marivirga sp. | reverse complement strand
TGTCTGAGTTTTCCGACTGATGCGGATTTTATAATTGCATTCATTTGCCTGTTATTTATATTTCCCTTCGTTGGGCAGGATTTGGCACCTTGTATCAGGTTGCCAGAGGATCACAGAGCCTGTCTCTCACCTCTTCGTTATAAATTGACTCGTACTACTTCCTCAAATGTACTAAAAGCTTTTTTAAAAAAACAACATTATTTTTAATTATTTTATTTTTTTTAAAGAAGATATAAATACGAACAGTAAAATAATTGTTTGTTTTGTGGACAATCAATCAATATCAGGCTCATCATGCTTTAACAGACCATTTACTATGGTCCATTGTGCAACTATATAGGTAATCATTACAGCTATGGTAGCATAGGGTATAGTTACTGCAAATCTATTAATTGCTAAGATTGAATCAGATAGTGTAAATAATATCGCTCCAATAAAAACCCATAAAAAGCTGGCAGTATTTGTATGATCTTTTCTATACCAGGCAATGATTACCATGAAAGAAATAACGACCATGTATAGCCCAACAGGTCCTTGGATAATGCCATCAAGGTAAGGTAATATTAAATAGCACATAAGAGCCGTATATCCAACAATGATAAAAGGGACAACCGAAAGCTGAAACTTTATTTTACCTTTATAGGTAGCTTTCCAGTAGGCCAGAATATAAAATATATGGGCAAATAAGAAAGAACCCAATCCTGCAAAAAAGAACAAAAAGTTTTTATTAGCAAATAGCAACATAATATCGCCAATCCAGCTAAAAGCTAATGCAAGGGTAACATAAACCACCCATTTTTCCTCTTTAAGATGGTCCGATTTTTCCCAGAAATATATCATTAAGGTTAAAACCAATAAAGTTTTACAAATCTGATGTAACAACTCCAATTGAAATAAAAGGGCTAATATTTCTCCTATTGCTGCGAGGAAGAAAAAGTATTTTTTGGAAACCATTTACAATTACTTTAGACTTGAAAGTAAGTAATATTTCCTGCTAAATAAAAAGAAAGTAAATTAATAAAGAAGATAAATAATTATTTTTATAAATATCCTTCTAGAGAAAAGTAAGTGGAAATGAAAAAATGATTAGTTCAGAGAACGGTGTAATCTAACTTAAATAAATAGTTATTAATTCTTCAAAAACTTTTTGATTTGCTTTTGCTCCCCGTTGGTTACCAATACATAATAATGTCCTGAAGGGATATTTCTCAAATTTAATTTATAAAACCCAGACCCTATTTTATCAACGGAAGTATTCATTTTATTACCGATAAAACTCATTACTTCTATTTCTGCATTATCTGAATTCTGATTATCTAATTTAATAAATATATGATCTTCAGCTGGGTTGGGGTAAGCTTCTATAGATAATTTCTTTGTATCCGATTTTTGATCCGATACAATAATTTTCTGCATTCTAACGTTCTCTCTCTGTTGTTTGATACCAGAAAAGGAATTCTGCACCCCAAAGTGTGCAATAAGAGTTGCAGTTAAAAAATATGTGAGTATAATTTTCTTCATCTATGTTGTTACAAATATAATCAATTTTGTTTTTAAAGTAGCGCTAAAGCATTGAAATCTTTCTCTCTGCTTTACTTAAATATTCCACCATATTAGTCGGACTCATAAAATTTTCGCCTTTTTCAGACCGACACATATCTCCTGCAACACCATGCAAAAATACTGCCAATTTTGCTGTTTCAAAAGAATTTTTTAACCTTGGGTACAATCCTGCCAAAACGCCACATAACAAATCTCCACTACCTCCTTTTGCCATCCCCGAATTACCACTGGAATTAAAACTCATAAGACCTTCAGCATTGCAAACAGCAGTAAATTTGCCTTTTAAAATCATTACCACTTTATGTCTTTTACAAAAACTCTTTAAGGAAATTATACGTTCAAAATCATTTTCAGTTTTTTTAGTTTTACCTGTAAGCCTTCCAAATTCTCCGGGATGAGGTGTGAGAATACTGTTTTCGGGTAGGAGTTCAAGCAGCCCCCTATTTTCTGATAATATATTCAAAGCATCTGCATCTAAAATCAGCTGCCCTTTATAACTTTTTAATATTTCAGCCAGTAAATCTTTTGTTTTTTTAGCTGTACCAATGGCAGGGCCCACTACCAATACATCTTGATTAGAATAATCATGAAAAGTCCCCAGCACATACTCATTCTCATCCTTTAAAATCAAGGACTCCGGCACACTTTCTTGCACAACATTAATACTCGGGTTGCAAACCTGCGCTGTTAATAAACCTATACCTGAATGTAATGCTCCCTTTAGCACCAAAACTGCGGCCCCCATTTTACCATAGCCCCCTGCAATTACAGTTAACCGGCCTCTGTTTCCTTTATGACTAAAAGGAGATACTGCATTAAATGATGAAGCTTTAGGTTGATAGAATGAATAATCAGTATTAACCTCTTCTAAAAAATCAGGAGAAAGACCAATATCCAACACATGCCATTCGCCCACAAACTGATAATTCTCAGGCATCATAAAAGCTAATTTTGGCGTTTGGAAACTTAAAGTATGATCCGCTTGAAAAATAGCTTCCCCTGTGGAATGTTTGTCGGCATAAACACCCGAAGGTATATCTATTGCTATTTTAACTCCTTCATTTTTATTGACTTCAAGAATGATTTCAGCAGGTTTTTTCTCGATATCTCTTGCCAATCCAGAACCAAAAATGCCATCAAGATAAATCTTTCTACCCTTCAGCAAATCAAATTCTGCAATATTTTCAATGATCTTAACTTCTGATAATTCTTTCAATCTCTGAAGGTTCTGATTAAAATCATCAGAACCTGAGTCACCTAATACTAATAATACAGACACCCTATAACCATATCCACTTAAAATCCTGGCCACTGCTAAACCATCTCCCCCATTATTTCCACTTCCGGCCAGCACACCAATTAAATACCGTTTCGAATAATTCTTTAGTATCCAATCCGCAACCTTTTTACTGGCTCTTTCCATTAAATCAAGGGAGCTGATTGGCTGATTTTCAATAGTATATTCATCGGCTTTTCTGATTTGTGAAGTGGATAGTATTTTCATGTGTATATTATTTGTTTTAAGTTGTCACATGGAATAGTTCAGCTGTCAGCAAACCTTTAACCGTCACATTTTCTTATAAT
>JBEPWY010000417.1:0-3162 GCA_041642185.1 Marivirga sp. | reverse complement strand
ACTTCCATTTCAACTAACTCTAATAACTCCTCATCGTCAACTAAATCAACTTTATTAAGGAATGCAACCAAAGAAGGCACGCCTACCTGACGAGCTAAAAGGATGTGCTCACGAGTTTGCGGCATAGGGCCATCAGTTGCAGCTACTACTAAAATAGCTCCATCCATTTGGGCTGCACCAGTTACCATGTTTTTAACGTAATCCGCGTGACCAGGACAATCTACGTGTGCGTAGTGTCTGTTTTCAGTTGCATATTCTACGTGTGAAGAGTTAATTGTAATACCTCTTTCTTTTTCTTCCGGTGCATTATCAATAGAAGAAAAGTCTCTCATTTCTGCAAATCCTTTATCAGACAATACTTTACAGATTGCAGCAGTTAATGTAGTTTTACCATGATCCACGTGACCGATAGTACCGATATTCACGTGTGGTTTTGAACGGTCAAAGGTTGCTTTAGCCATATTTGAAAAATCCTCAGTTTAGTTAAAATTTATATTATATTTATTCGATAACACTGATTGAGCCAACGAGGGGAATTGAACCCCCGACCTCTTCCTTACCAAGGAAGCACTCTACCCCTGAGCTACATCGGCTTAAAAACATCAGCAATTATTGCTTAAGTTTCATACTCAATACCCAAAGAGCATAATTACCAATATTTGGTACATCCTATAAAAGGCAGTCACGAAATCGCTCTGCCTCAATGATAAAGGAATGCTCAATATTTGAGCGGGAGACGAGGTTCGAACTCGCGACCTGCAGCTTGGAAGGCTGCCGCTCTACCAGCTGAGCTACTCCCGCCTATTAACCGAAACCGGCAATAGTATTGTGGGGGAAACAGGATTCGAACCTGTGAAGTCGAAGACAACGGATTTACAGTCCGTCCCAGTTGGCCGCTTTGGTATTCCCCCTTTCTTTCATTACGCATTCCCCTAAATCACTTTCGTTTAAGGAAGTGCAAAATTATATGGATTTTATATTTTATCAAACTTATAGCCGAAAAAAGATTGTTTTTTTTTGATATTTTTAACAAATAATCTCAATCATACTGAATACCAGTAGTTTACTAAAAATATTTATTTTCAGTTTTTCTTAATTTTTTGCGTTAAAAAGAATTTTACACTTAATATCCTTCAGAAAAGTGTAAAATCCAACATGAGTTTTTATCTTCGTGTTAAATTCTAGCTATGTATAAAGTAAATATAAGCAAAAATGTATCGGAGTTTAACGTTTTAAGAAAAGAAAACGATATTCTGATAAATAATAAAGCGCTTGATTGGGATGTTCATCCTATTGACGCTAACTCTTTTCATATCATTCATAATAGCCGCACTTTCACTGCCTATATTGTCTCAATTGATTATGAGAAAAAAGAAATGGTTCTGCAAATTAATGGCAAAATTGTGGAATTGAATTTAAAGGATAAAATGGATATTCTTTTAGAAGAGTTAGGGATGAGCGATTTGGCTAAAACTCGAATAAATGAGGTAAAAGCACCTATGCCTGGTCTTATATCAGATATTCTTGTAAAAGAAGGAGACGAGGTGAAACAAGGAGACTCATTACTTATTCTGGAAGCCATGAAAATGGAAAATATGATTAAATCTCCTGGAGATGGTATTATATCAGAAATAAAGGTAGAAAAAGGAAATAGTGTGGAGAAGAGCCAGATATTAATCCAATTTTAGTTTTTTAATTTTATATTTACAAAAAAATTTTCTGCATGAAATTCAAACGCATATTATTAAAATTAAGTGGCGAATCTTTAATGGGCAATGAAGGATATGGAATTGACCCTAAAAGGTTGGAACAATATGCCCAAGAAATTAAGAAAGTAAGAGAACTTGGTGTGGAGGTAGCCATAGTAATAGGTGGTGGGAATATCTTTAGAGGTATACAAGCAGAAGGCGCTGGTATTGACAGGGTTCAGGGCGATTATATGGGTATGCTGGCTACTTTGATTAATGGTATGGCTGTACAAGGCATATTAGAGAACCATGGCATGTATACCCGATTAATGTCAGGAATTAAAATGGAACAGGTATGTGAGCCTTTTATCAGAAGAAGGGCAATACGTCACCTGGAAAAAGGTAGAGTAGTGATATTTGGTGCTGGTATAGGTAATCCTTATTTCACTACGGATTCTACAGCCAGTTTAAGAGCCATTGAGATAGAAGCTGATGTAGTCTTAAAAGGAACAAGAGTGGATGGTGTTTATTCATCTGATCCGGAAAAAAATGCTGATGCTACACGTTATAGTAACATTTCTTTTCAAGAAGTGTATGAAAAAGGTTTGAATGTAATGGACATGACAGCCTTTACGCTTTGTCAGGAAAATAACCTACCGATTATTGTGTTCGATATGAACAAGCCTGGTAATCTGGTGGATTTAATTAAAGGAGAAAAGGTAGGAACATTGATTCAATCATAAAATTTAAACAGGGATGGAAGAAATTGAATTTGTTTTAGAAGAAACTAAAGATTTAATGGAAAAGGCAATTCAACATACAAAAAGTGAATTGCTGAAAATAAGAGCCGGAAAAGCTTCTCCTGCAATGCTGGAAGGCTTAATGGTAAAGTACTACAACAATGACACGCCAATAAGCCAGGTAGCCTCCGTAAGCACGCCTGATGCACGCTCGATTGTTATCAAGCCATGGGAAAAAAATGTTTTAGCCGATATTGAAAGAGCTATTATCAATAGCGATTTAGGATTTAACCCTCAAAATGACGGAGATATTGTTAGAATAAACATACCTCCTTTAACTGAAGAAAGAAGGGTTAATTTGACTAAACAAGCTAAAAATGAGGCTGAAGAAGGTAAAATCTCTATAAGAAATGCTCGTAAAGATGCTAATGACCAATTAAAGAAATTACAGAAAGAAGGAATTGCTGAAGATGACGTAAAAAGAGCCGAAGATAAAGTTCAAAACCTAACTGATGATTATGTGAAAAGGATTGATGAAATTCTTGAGAAAAAAGAAAAAGAAATAATGACAGTTTAGGCTGTTATACAATAATATTATTAAAAAAGCTTTCCCGAAACGGAAAGCTTTTTTTGTTTAGGCTCCTCATGAAAAATAGATGAGGATTTGAACTATTAGGTAGTGTGATATTGGTTTTTTGGTGGGGCAATACTTTTCATTTGATTTTCCCGCTCTT
>JBEPWY010000416.1:0-3192 GCA_041642185.1 Marivirga sp. | reverse complement strand
CCGTGGCTGTCCAATGGGGTGGCAATTTTATAGTATCTCAGTCATTCCCTGTTGTGGCAGGTAGTGATATAAATAATCTTGAAACAGGGTTTTGGAAAGGTTCTCTTCCTTACGTAATTTTTATTGTGTGCATAATTGGATTAATTTTCTTCACCAAAAAGTATATTATTGAAACAAAGGGAAGGTCTTTAGAGCAATTAGAAAATATGTGGGAGAAACGTTATGGCAAGATTGAATAATTAAAGAATTTTTTTAAAAAAAAGTTCTTATAGTATCACTATAGGGTCTTTTTTATTTTATTTTTTTTAAGTTCCAACCATTGAACGTAATGTAGAGTCATTAGGTTATAGGAAACAAAAAAATAATCTATTATGAAAAAGTTTTTTACATTACTATTTCTGTTGCTTTTAATAGCTTCAACATTAGTTTATAGCGGAACAGCATTTGCTTTATAAATATTTTTAGTAATATACTATCATATATTATATTGTCAATTAGGTAATGAAGTTGCATCTCCCCATTGCATTTCATTTTAAACTTAAAATGCTACCCTAAAGCATCTAAACAAATTTAGGGTAGCATCATTAAGTTTTTATTTTGTAGACCACACTGAGTAGCTATTTGGAGGGCATTGAATTTTCACCCATTTGCCTCCTTGTGTTGTTGGTTCCCAGTTAGAATTTCCAGTATAATCTTTTATTGCACGGCTGCTCCAATTAGTTTCTACCCATCTTTCTTTCCATTGATCAGAAGTGTTTAAGTAAACAACTATACCTGGGTTTCCATTTCGGCGCGCAACATATTCATCATTGTCAGCATATAATATATTAGTGCTTCCGGATGAAAGGTTCCTGTGAATCCAGATCAAATTATTTAGTTTATCCTTATCTAACCAGTCTTCATAATCTCTATAAAATAAGGTGGGATAGCCCTCATGCGTTAATATATAAGCGTAAGCATGTAATTTATTATTGATTTCATCTGTGTCATGGTTTGAAACAAAAGTTACTGCTTTTTGAGGATCTCTTTTCCATAACATATCTCCATTAAGCTTTGTTAAATCATTTCCATCAAAGGCTTCATCCATTTTGTAATAGCAAGCAAAATCGAATGCTGAAGAAGTTCTATTAGTACTATTTACCCAGTCTTGTAATTTTTGTGCATTACCGTCCCACATTTCACCTACAGCAAATCCACCAACATTATTCATCCACTCTCTTACAACCCAGCCGCCAAAACCTTTAACATAGTCAAAACGCCATCCATCGAAACCAATTTCATTTTTGTAGTATTTTGCAACTCCGTCACTTCTTTTCCATAGCCAATCCTGTACATAAGGAACCGAATGGCTTACATCAGGAAAGCCTCCGAATACGCCTTCATCATTATAGGCATAGCTATTGGGATGAAAATCAGATGCGGAACGATAAAATTTACCTGAAGCAGGAGTAAAAGAGGTATATGTAGACGTGCCCGTATAAGGATTATATTCCAGGTCGCCTCCACTGTTATGGTTTAAAACGATATCAGCATATACTTCAATATCATAATTATGTGCGGAATTAATGAGATTAATTAATTCCGCTTTGGAACCAAATCTGGTTTCAACCGATCCGTTTTGATCATATTCTCCCAGATCAAAATAATCAGCTGGGTCATATCCCATAGAGTAAGGACCATTCATTGCTTTAGAGACAGGAGGGAGCCAGATAGCAGAAATGCCCGCCGCATCCCATTCTGCCATTTTACTTTCTAAAGTATTATACCAGTTTCCACCGGCAGGTACATCCCAGTAAAAAGCCTGCATCATTACGCCGCCACCAGGGCCTGCAGTTCTTTCATTCGTCCCTTCGGAATTGCCGCTTTGCTCAAATGGATCGGTAGCCGCCTGATCCGAAATAGGTAACTCCTCTTTTTGATAGTCGTTACATCCCATTAGGATTATTAAGACTAAAAATTTTGTTGTTTTTAAAATGTTAAATTTCATAATTGTAAAGTTTGGTTACAATCAAAACAGCAAAATTAAAATTGGAAAATACAATATTTTTCACTTTATAATTCCGCAAACGGAACCGCAACCGTTTGCGAAGAATGTTGGTTTATTTATATTTTTAATTATTGTGATGATTTTTGTAAAATAACTATTTTCAAATAATTGTCCGGTAATAGGTGTATTAAGGAAATTATATGTTGTATTTATTGCAAAAATCAATAAGTAAATGATGATTATGAACTCTCTTAATTTCAGTTAATTAATCAATTTCTGCTATTTTTTATATTAGAGTACATTCGGAATGTCTTACATACAGAGGAATTTTTTCTGAATGAATTATACTTCTTAAATAATTATCATTTTTGTTAATAATTAGATTGAAAAATATCATATTTGAGTAAAGTTGTCCTTCAATTAAAAACTACCTGAAATTAAATAAATGGGCTATTATTTTTCAAAATTTATATTTTGGATTGCCGGCTGGAAAGTATCAGGCAATATACCTCAGGGAGTTAAAAAAGCAGTAATGATTGCTGCCCCACATACTTCCAACTGGGATTTTTTCTGGGCAAGACTTGCTTTTTTTATCCTAAAAGTGCCTGTGAGATTTACGGTTAAAAAGGAGTTGTTGAAATTTCCTCTTAACCTGATTCTAAACCCCTTAGGAGCGATTGGAATAGACAGGAACAAAGCCACTGCAACTGTTAAGAAACAATCAATGACTGACGCTATGATCAATTTATTTAATAATAGAGACAGATTAATAGTTTTAGTAACACCGGAGGGCACCAGAAGTTATGCTGCGGAATGGAAAACTGGATTTTATAGGGTAGCAGAAGGTGCTAAAGTCCCCATTCTTTGTGGATTTTTAGACTATGAGAATAAAATTGCGGGTGTGGGCCCAATGTTTGTTGTAACGGGACAAATGAATAAGCAAATAGAGGAAATTAAAAGATTTTATAGGACTATTAAAGGTAAGTATCCCGAAAAAGGTGTCCTTTAATTTACTCCTTTGCCTTAAAATCCAGTGCTACGGAATTTAGGCAATACCTTAAACCTGTGGGTTTTGGCCCGTCAGGGAAAACATGACCTATATGACCCCCGCAGGTAGCACAAACTACTTCAGTACGTTTCATGCCCAGAGCATTGTCTTCTACTTCTCTAATATTTTCTTCATTAAGTGGCTTATAAAAGCTTGG
>JBEPWY010000415.1:195-3206 GCA_041642185.1 Marivirga sp. | reverse complement strand
TTAACAATTACGCCAACCATCCTATAGTAAAAAATCTTAATGCTGTTTATGGTAAATTTGTAAGTTCCATCGATACTATTGCATCTGCGGAAGTGAAGAAAACACCATTGCTATTTACTTCCGATTACAGTAGAAAATTGAAAGGACCGCTGCACATCAATTTTGACGACTTGAAAAAAGATGTAATTCCTGAAAATTTTAATCAAAAAAATATACCTGTCGCCTATTTACTGGAAGGCAATTTCAGTTCAGCCTATAAAAATCGGATGCAACCAAAAAACAGGTCAGAGAGAAAAACTATTAATGAGAGCAAGCAAAATTCCATAATAGTAGTATCTGACGGAGATATGGTGTTGAGCGAAATCAATAAGGAAGAAGGTACTCCTTTTCCTTTAGGTGTAGATCCATATGCACAGCATCCTACACCTTTTGCCAACGAGCAGCTGTTATTAAATATGGTGAACTATATGACGGATGATCAGGGTTTGATTATTTCCAGAAGCAAAGAGTTTAAAATCAGGCCATTGGATAAAGTGAAATTGGCTGAAAATAAATTATTGTTACAGTTAATCAATGTGGCCTTGCCAATTTTATTGATCATACTATTTGGTGTGTTAAGGTATTTCTGGCGCAAACGAAAATATTCAAGCTACAATGAGTAAAGCACAAAAAAATAAAAATATAGGTCTATTAATTTTATTGGTAGTAATGGTAATAGGGGCCATATGGGCTTTTCAGTACAATCCATATGCACAAAAATCCACCACTTTCGATAAGCAATTGTTTGCAGTAGAAAATCCATCTGAAAGGCTTACTAAAATTAGCATGCAGTCGGAACAGATGAATACCGTGTTGGAAAAGAAAGAGGGAGAATGGAGAGTAAATGACAAGTATGATTTGGACCCTTCCATGAAAGAGGTACTGATGGCGTTAATTGAGAGAATTTCTGTGAAAAGGGAAGTGACAGGCCAGGAAAAAGAAACAATTAAGGAGCAGGTTTTAGATACCGGAATTCATGTGCAAATTTATGGAGAGGAGGGATTGCTCAATGAATTTAAAGCCGGAGGGAGCCTTTCTACAGTGAGCTCTTATTTTGTTACAGGCGATAATGTTTATGCTATGCACCTGCCGGGCTATCAAAGTTATGTGTCCGGAATTTTTGAAGTAAAGGAAAACGACTGGAGGGACAGAACTGTTTTTGAAGGGACATGGCAGGATATGGTAAGCCTGGAAATAGTTCTGGCAGATGGTGATTCGATTAAGTTTGAATATGCTGATGGCTTACTCAAATGGCAACAACCGAATGCTGACAGTGTGGAAGTGATGAATTTCGCTGAGCAATTCAACTATTTTTATGTAGATCAGTATTTATCTAAAGATAATGAGGTGTTTGAGTACAGCGATGATTTTCAACGGAAAGGAAGGATTAATATTGAGGCATTAAACAGCTCGAAAAGCCTTGAAATGACTTTTTATACGGTGCCCAATTTTAATGCTATTTTGGTTAATTTTAAAGATGATGAATGGGGAGCTATCCCTATAGCAAGGGCTAATAAATTTTTCCCTAAAAAGGAGGAGCTGATGAAGTCGCCGGCGCAAAACAAATAATTAAAGCTTTCAGATAATTAAGGATTATTTAGTAGTAGAATTCTTAAAAAATTCAGGGAAAACCGCCTTTTTTTTAATTTGGAAGTCGTAATAAATCATTTATTTTTTAGGGTTAAGTCCATTTTTTAGCTCTGTGGGCATAAAATACCATTAACTGATATTTATTATTTGCTAAATGCAGGATAAAGTATAGATTTGGAAATTTATTTTTAACTTTGTTAGCAGAAATATAAACTTTACCTAAAGAGAATTCTGTGGACCTTTTCACAGAGCCAACAGATAAAATAACAAGAAATGAAATTTATAGTATCTTCATCCGCACTGCTCAAACAAATTTCAGCCATAAACGGTGTAATTACCACCAATCCTGTGGTGCCAATTTTGGAGAACTTTTTGTTCGAAATTCAGGATGGTCTTTTGACTATCACTGCTTCAGATTTACAGACTTCCATGATCACTGAAATAGATGTAGAGTCTTCAGAAAATGGCAGTATAGCAGTGCCTGCCCGTATTTTGATGGATACGCTTAAGAATTTACCTGAGCAGCCAATTACAATTTCCATTGATGTGGAAACGTATAGCATTGAAATCAGTTCGGACAATGGTCGTTATAAATTAGCCGGTGAAAATGCCACTGATTTCCCTAAAGTGCAGGAAGTAGAAAATCCTGATACCGTGGATATTTCAGCTGATGTATTGTCAACAGCCATCAATCACACTATTTATGCCACAAGTAATGATGAATTACGACCAGCTATGGGGGGTGTTTATGTGAAATTTGATGAAACCAATACAACTTTTGTTGCGACTGACGGAAACCGTTTGATCCGTTACAGAAGAGTGGATATTGCTTCTGATGCAGGTACAGGAATTATCATTCCTAGAAAAGCATTGTCTTTATTGAAAAATTGCTTGCCTGCAGAAAATGTAAATGTGACTGTTGAATTTAATATGTCGAATGCATATTTTAAATTTAATCATATTAAAATGATTTGCCGTTTGGTAGATGAGCGCTTCCCTGATTATGAAAACGTGATTCCTGCGGAAAGTAATATCAAGATGTCTATCAACAGACAAGAATTCATGTCTTCCTTGAAGAGGATCAGTATTTATGCCAATAAAACCACTCATCAGGTAAGGTTAAAAATTGCTGGAAGTGAGTTGCAAATATTTGCGGAAGATTTAGATTTCTCTAATGAGGCCAATGAAATATTAGCTTGTGAGCACCAGGGAGAGGATATTGAAATCGGTTTCAATGCCAAATTTTTGGTAGAGATGTTAAATAACCTCGACAGTAAAGAAATCAGCATTGATATGTCTGCCCCTAACAAAGCAGGTTTATTGTTCCCATCTGATATGGACGAGAATGAAGACATCTTATTGCTAGTAATGCCGGTGATGTT
>JBEPWY010000415.1:0-185 GCA_041642185.1 Marivirga sp. | reverse complement strand
GGAAGATTTAGATTTCTCTAATGAGGCCAATGAAATTTTAGCTTGTGAGCACCAGGGGGAGGATATTGAAATCGGTTTCAATGCCAAATTTTTGGTAGAGATGTTAAATAACCTCGACAGTAAAGAAATCAGCATTGATATGTCTGCCCCTAACAAAGCAGGTTTATTGTTCCCATCTGATATGG
>JBEPWY010000414.1:0-3231 GCA_041642185.1 Marivirga sp. | reverse complement strand
CCGATACAGAATTAGCACTTACTGAACAGGAATTTAATTACCCCTTGTTGATTGTTATTGTTGTTATTATTGGTGTTTTAATTGTATTAATTCTTATATTTTTCGGAAAGAAAATACGTTTAAAATGGAGAATATGGCAACTGCAACGTAAACATCAAAAATTTCTGGAGCAGTTTAAACCACAGACAGAGCATCCAAGAGCTGAAGAGGTGGAAAAATTATTATTTAGATGGAAGCATCATCTTGAAAAAATCAGCTTAAAGCCTTATGCCAAATTAACAACTAAGGAAATTCATTCTATTCATCAGGATGAGAATTTATATCAGAATTTAAAACAAATGGATAGAAGCATCTATTCATCAGCAAAAAATGATAATCTGTCAGATGCATTCACCTTTTTAATTGGATACGCAGATTATATATTTAACGAAAGAATTAAAGAATTAGAAGCACATGCAAAGTAGCGATTGGTTAAGTTTTTCATGGTTTTACCCGGAGACCCTTAAGAACTTCGAGTATGAATACCAATGGTTATTCTATGTAATGCTGGTATTACCTATAATCTATTTGCTGGTAGTATGGCTAAAAGGCAGATTAAGTCCTAAAATACCGATTGCTTTGCGAAAAGATACTTTGAAGTCAGATCTTTCAGCTTTACTAAGATTTATTCCTGTTATTCTTTTGTTGGTTTCTGCCATTTTAATGCTATTAGCTTTAGCAAGGCCTCAGCTAACCAATGAACGAGTGGAGCAATGGACAGAAGGTATTGATATTATGTTGGTAATGGATATATCTGAGTCTATGAAAATCGAAGACTTTACACCCAACAGGTTGGAAGCCGCAAAAGAGGTAGCTGAAAATTTTATAGCAGGAAGATTTCAGGACAGAATAGGTTTGGTGATATTCAGTGGAGAAGCATATTCTCTCTCTCCTTTAACTACCGATTATGATTTATTGAAAGGCTATATAGATGATATCGACTTCAAAATGATTGAAAGCTCCGGTACCGCCATCGGAAGTGCTTTAGCAGTGGGCACAAACCGTATGTTAGAATCAGAAACCAAATCGAAGGTGCTGATACTTTTAAGTGACGGAGATAATAATGCTGGAAATATCGATCCGCTTACAGCGGCTAAACTAGCTAATGCTTACGACATAAAAATTTATACCATAGCCGTAGGTAAAGAAGGAAAAGTACCATACGGGAAAGATTTCTTCGGGCGCACACGCTATATCGAAAATAGCATGGATGTGAGCGGATTACAGGAAATTGCTAAAATAGGAGAGGGTGAGTTTTACAGAGCAGAAGATAATGAAGCCTTAATACGAGTTTTTGATACAATTGATCAATTTGAAAAAGCTGAAATTAAAGAAACACGCTATAAGGATACAAGAGCCTATTATGATGTTTATTTAAAGTGGGCTATTCTCTTCCTATTGCTTTGGCTATTCACCAAGTCTACCTTCTTTAGTAATGTGCTGGTTGACTAATAAAGAATTTTAAATTTACTTTAATTTAAAATTCTTTATTAGAAGAGTTGTACGTCATCGTAAGTTTAGCTTCCATAATTGACAAGAGTAAAAATCAGAATTATACTTGGTTGTTAAAGTTAGCAAAAGAGAAGGAACAAGACTACTTAACGTCATTGGTCAAAGTGGACTTATCGTCAGAGAAATTGAGGGAAAACGAGAAATAGAAATTGCATATTCTAGTTGCCTGAATTTAGAAAAAAAGGATTCGCAACCGAATCGACTGAAAAATTTAAATATTTTGCTGTTGAGAATAAATTTTCACAAAGTTTAATTTCATAATTAATACTGAAAATGTTAATTATGAAAAAGTTGCCGAAAAAATAGGAATGAAAAATGATAAAACAATTGAATATAATGGAATGTGGGTAAATATTTACAGATTCAATATTAATGAAATAAAAAAGCAAATATAAACCCAACTAGCGCAAGCGTCCGCTTGTGCTAGTTGGGATGCCTTTGGCATTGAATCCTTTTTCATCATTGGAAAAAGCATGAGGCAACTCCAGTAGCTCAAGAATACAATAGGTCCAAGTGGACGCTAGAACCAGTGTGTATTCATTAGTAGCTCTATAAAATTTAAGGAAATTGTTCGGCTTTCTATTTTGGTCAGTTTTTTTGTTCAAATATATCTGTCGGCCTGACGTTCTAAATCCCATGAGAAAAATTCTTTTCCTGTTTCTTCTGGTGCAGCTTCTGCAATATTCCGCAACTGCACAAAAATATGGTACAGCAGTTGGGCTACGTTTTGGAGATAAACAAATAGGTTTAAGTTTACGGCAACAGCTGATTAAACAAACAACGGCAGAATTGATGTTGGAATTTAGTGCTGATGAAATCCAGGCCACTCTTTTACCAAAATATCATATAGAAATTCTTAATAAAGGTCTTAATATTTATATAGGGGCTGGAGGACATGTGGGTAATCTGAAAGATTATGGAACAACTTATGGCGTGGACTTAATGGCTGGCCTTGAGTTGAAAATACCCGCACTCCCAATTACTGTTTCCGCTGATTTTAAACCAGCTTACCATTTTCAACATGAAGACTGGTTTAGCTTAAATGGTGCTGTTTCAGTGCATTATATTCTCAGTAAGGAAACACGGGAAAAGCGGAGAAAAGCAAGAGCTAAAAGAAAACGAAGAAAGGAAAGGCGGGAGCTGCGGGAAGAAAGAAGAGAAAAAAGAAAAGATTGGTTTGATAAAGTTTTAAACGGGGAAACGGATGGATAATAGAATTAACTATTTCTAATCAGACGAACGAAATTTTGAAACAACTGAAATATTCAGCTGTTTTAGTTATAATTAATGGGCTAATACCTCGTTTTCAACTTCGCCTACTTCCATTAAGCCTTCGTCTGATAATTGCGTTAGCTTCACCTTTTTTAGTTCGTTTACCAAAATAGGATCATATTTGGCTACAACACGTACATAATTATCGGTAAATCCTTCCATGAAGCCGTCTTTTACATCATTTTCAAAAAGAACAACCTCTTCACGTCCTACATTTTTTTCATAAAACGCGCGCTTCATTTTTTCAGACAGGCTACGCAACATTTTTGATCTTTTGTTACGCACTTTTAAAGGAACCACTTCACTCATTTCATCAGCCGTTGTATTAGTTCTTTCTGAATAGGTGAAAACGTGTAAGTAGGAGATAGGTAAATCTTTCAGGAAATGATAAGTTTCCATAAAATCTTC
>JBEPWY010000413.1:0-3251 GCA_041642185.1 Marivirga sp. | reverse complement strand
CTGGAAGCAGAGGGAGCCACTGTTGATATTGTTTCACCAACTAAAAAGCTTCGCAGCTGGAATAAAGGTGAATGGAATTTAAATATAGATGCTGATAAATTAGTGAATGAAGTTAACGCTTCTGATTATGATGGATTGATGCTTCCGGGAGGCGTTATTAATCCTGATAAATTACGCAGAAGCTCTGAAGCTATTGAGTTTATTAAAGAGTTTTTCAAGGATGGGAAACCTATTGCAACTATTTGTCATGGAGCACAAACTTTAATTGAAACAGGCGCATTAAAAGGCAGAATTATGACGTCTTTCCCAAGTATTAAAACAGATCTGGAAAATGCAGGTGTACAATGGGAAGATAAAGAAGTAGTAGTAGATCAAGGATTAACAAGTAGCCGTTCTCCTGCAGATTTAGATGCTTTTAATGCTAAAATTGTGGAGGAATTTGCGGAAGGAGTACATGCTGGGAATAAAGTGCTTTGAAAAAGCTATAATGTTTAAGATATAAATGTCACCTATTTAACATTAAAAAAGCACCTCATTTCATTTTCAATGAGGTGCTTTTTTTATTGCAGAATTTTAATCGACGTTATTAATAATATTATGAGGTTCTATATTCCGGATTAGGGTGATCTTTTAAATCTCTTTGCGTCCATTGCGTACTTTGGTTTCCATAAGCAGGTATACCACCATTATTTTTCAACATTTTTGCAAAATGCATTAAGTTCCAGGTCATAATAGTAGTATTTTTATTAGTAAAATCATTTTCAGGTCCACCGCTGTTTTCATCTAAATAAGAAGGCCCCGGACCAACATCTCCAATCCAGCCGGCATCGGCATTAGGAGGAATAACATACCCAAGGTGCTGAAGCGAGTATAGTATATTCATTGAGCAATGTTTGATACCATCTTCATTACCGGTAATAATACAACCTCCTACACGATTGTAATAAGAATATTGATCTTTATCATTTAGTTCACCGGAATTTGCATACAATCGCTCAATCACCATTCTGGAAACGGAAGATTGCTCTCCAAGCCAGATAGGTGTGCCCATAACCAATATATCCGCATCCAATACCTTTTTTTGAATTTCAGGCCATTCATCATTCTGCCAACCATGTTCTTTCATATCAGGGTATACACCAATAGCAATATCATGGTCTACTGCTCTTATCATTGTAGTGCTAACTCTATTGGCCTCCATGATAGTACGGCTCATATCCATTAGGCCATGGGTATGTGATATTTCAGGAGATTTTTTTAGCGTACAATTAATGAATACTGCTTTCAATTCTGAAAAATCATAAGGACTTTCTTTGTTTAGCTTTTCCTGAAGAGAGTTAAGTTTCATAGTCTTTTTTTTATGATTAATTATTCTGATTTATTTTACGATTATCCTCTTATAAGAACGTGCTAATTAAAAAATGTTTGTATTAACCACTTTTTGCTTCAATAATTATCGTGTTAAAATTACATCACAAAAAAAGCCACTGTGTAATTACAGCGGCTTAAAATCAACCATTAAATAATTATTTTTGAGCGTTTAATGTCCAGTCATAGTCGTAAAAAACTACTGAGTAGCTGTCCGGAATTTTATTTGTTCTGTAGTTATTAAGATAAGCTAAAATGTTAGGATTTCTTTCTGTGAAATCTTTACTGTACCATTTAAAGATCATTGAAAGCCCAACTTCTTTTTTAGCAGGATCAACTCGAATAAATTCAGGATTATTAATAGAATTTGCCGTGCGTTGTTCTAACTGTGTTTCTAATTTTTCAGGAGTAAAGGAAAAATTTGCCAACTCCGGGCAACCTGCAGCTGCACATGAAAAGGCGAAATGCACACGGGGATCCCTGAATTTTAAAATCACTTTTCCTTTTTCAATCTGATCTAAAGTTAGCCTTTCACCCGCTACATTATGTTTCACTTTATCAAAGAAACCGTTTCTGTCTAAAGCTGATTTAAGAGGGTAATGTTTAGTTATCTGATGAATAACTATAATATTATAAGCGTTAATGTAAAATGCCTTTAACTCACTATCGCTAACGTTCTGTAAGCTAACCGAACTTATTGAATTATAGAGATTGTCAATTTCAGAAAAATTATCCTTCAGGCTTTTGTAGTTAACGTTACCATCTTTTACATATTGAGAAAGGAATTGATCTGCCTGTTGATTAAAGGTTTTAAGATCTTGTCTGGAAGCAAACAAAGAGTTAATAGCGATAATTATTACCAGAAAGCTATTGAATAAATATTTCATTTTATTTTCTTTTTTTATAATGTACACAAGAATAACGCAAAAAAAATTAACTTGGATTGTATTTAAATGTCATGACATGGACAAATCACTATGTTTAATTAATATAGTTTTGTAAAACTGCTAATGAGAACATCGATATGAGGAAAATTGTTATCATCGGAAATGGTATTTCAGGTATTACGGCTGCCAGGCACATAAGAAAACATAGTGATGACGCTATAACAATTATATCTGCTGAAACAGATCATTTTTTCTCCAGAACTGCTCTTATGTACATTTACATGGGCCATATGAAATATGAGCACACCAAACCTTACGAGGATTTTTTTTGGGAGAAAAACAGAATTGATCTGTTGCGGGATTATGTAGAAACCATAGATTTCAAAAATAAAAAACTTCAGTTGAAGAAAAATCAATTGATGGACTATGATGTGCTGATATTGGCTGTAGGTTCAAAAACTAATAAATTTGGTTGGCCCGGGCAGGATTTGGAAGCAGTACAAGGACTCTACAGTTATCAGGATTTGGAATCAATGGAGAAATATTCCCCTACTACCAAGCATGCGGTTATTGTTGGCGGTGGGCTAATCGGTATAGAAATGGGGGAGATGTTTCACACCAGAGATATTCATGTCACCTTCATAGTTCGGGAAGAAAGTTTTTGGAACAATGTGCTTCCCCTTGAGGAGTCAGAAATGGTAAATAGGCAGATAAGAAAGAAAGGAATGACTCTACTGCTTGAATCTGAAATTGAAAAGATTCTGGATGATGGAAATGGAAGGGCTTCAGGAGTAGTGACTAAACAAGGGAAGCAGATTGACTGCCAGTTTGTTGGACTCACGGTAGGAGTGAACCCTAATATTGATTTTTTGAAAAAAACTGACATTGAATTAAATAAAGGTATAAAAGTAAACGAATATTTTGAAACCAATCAGCCGGATGTTTATGCTATTGGTGATTGCGCCGAATTTCATAAAACCCCTGCACCTGATCGTA
>JBEPWY010000412.1:0-3277 GCA_041642185.1 Marivirga sp. | reverse complement strand
ATGATTCAATGTAATCCCCAAAAAGAATCTAATAAGAATGATCAGGAATACGACATTGTTGTTTATGGTGGCACGTCAGCAGGTGTTATAGCTGCTGTATCAGCAAAAAGGTTAGGAAAAAACGTTGTTTTAATAGAACCTACAAATCATTTAGGAGGATTATCATCAGGTGGCTTGGGTATGACAGATTTTGGCAATAGAAAGGTTGTTACTGGTTTATCTAAAGATTTCTATAAGAGAGTAGGGGCTTATTATGACAATTTCATTAATTATCGTTTTGAACCTAAAGTTGCTGAAAGGGTATTTAATGATTATATTAAAGAAGAAGATGTGCCTGTTATTTATTCCTATCGTGTAAAAGAAGTACATAAAAACGGGTCGGAAATTCATAAATTAACCATTGAAAGCATAGATAAAAGTTCAGAAAAAGTAATAAGAGGTAAATATTTTATTGATTGTTCTTATGAGGGAGATTTGATGGCCCGGGCCGGGGTTTCCTATACTTTTGGCAGGGAATCAAATAAGAAATATATGGAGCAAAACAATGGAGTCTATTTATCGATTAACCATCAATTTCCAGACAACATTGATCCTTATAATGTTGAAGGTGATTCTACAAGTGGGCTGCTTTGGGGTATCATAGACGACAAGTTAGCACCTAAAGGATCTGGCGACAAAAAAATTCAGGCTTACTGTTTCAGACTTTGTCTTACAAAAGACCCGGATAACTTAATTCCGTTTTATAAGCCATCAAATTATGATTCTTCAAAATATGAATTACTATTGAGAGTAATACGTAATGGTAAGCCTTGGGATAATATTTATGATGCAGTAATAGTTTCTGATATGCCCAATGGTAAAACCGATATAAATAATATGGGCCCATTTTCAACAGATTATATTGGAGGAAATTACAACTATCCAGATGGCACTTATGAAGAAAGAGACCAAATATGGAAAGATCATGAAGAATATACTCAAGGGCTGCTTTATTTTTTAAGTCATGATTCACGGGTGCCATTAAAACTTCGGCAAAATATGCAAACCTGGGGATATGCCAAAGATGAATTTACAGATAATCGTGGATTTCCTCATCAATTGTATGTAAGGGAAGCTAGGCGCATGATTGGTGAATATGTAATGACAGAACATGATTGCATTGGAGATTCTGTCGCAAATGATCCAATAGCTTATGGGGCATACAGTATGGACTCTCATAATTGCCAGAGGATTGTAGTAAATGGCATGGTAAAAAATGAAGGTAATGTGCAATTAAATTTGCAACCCTACCCAATCTCCTATAGAGCAATTACTCCTAAAAGAGCGGAAATCACCAACCTTCTTGTACCGGTAGCGCTATCAGCATCTCATATCGCTTATGGCTCAATTAGAATGGAACCTGTCTTTATGTTGTTAGGCCAGGCCGCTGGTATTGCTGCCTATTTAGCATTAGATGAAAATAAGCCAGTGCAGGAAGTTTCCTATCAAAAAATTGCAGATATTTTTGATCAAAACCCTTATTTGGATAATTCCAATCCAGAAATAATAATTGATACTCCTGAACCTTTGCAAATGGAGGGAGACTGGAAGCTCCAAAAACATAATTGGTCAAATTCAGCCTACGGAAGCAATTTTTATCTTAATGAAGAGACAGAAAATAATGATAGAAGCATAGAAATCAAATATAAAGTAACGGAAACAGGTAATTATGACATCTATTATTTTTGTCCGCGTTTATTTACTATCAATTACAATGACTCTAAGATAACAGGCAAAGATGTAGTTCCGCAGAAAGTACCACTTCATATAGAAACAGGTAGTATTAGGAAAGACTTCCTTGTAAACTTTAAAGAAAAGGCTGCACATTGGCAATATTTAGGTGAATTTCAGCTAAATAAGGATAATGAGATTAGAATGTTTTTAAATGGCAATGAAGTAAATGGTCCAATAGTTTTCGATGCTTTAATGTTAGTTCCAAAAAAATAAGTTAATCAGAATGTGCAAAAGATATATTTTAGTCGTAATACTTTTATTGGCGGTTTTATCTACAATTAACGCTCAGCTGTTTAATAATCCTGTACTCCCGGGTTTTCATCCTGATCCAAGTATTTGCCGGGTTGGAGATGATTACTTCCTAATTACTTCTACATTTGAATATTTTCCAGGCATTCCAATTTATCAAAGCACTGATCTGGTCAATTGGAAATTGATCGGACATGTTTTAAATCGCCCCGAACAACTAGATTTGTCAGGATTTGCCCCGTCCGATGGAATTTATGCTCCAACTATTAGATATCATGAAGGGTTATTTTATGTTGTTACTTCAATTGTGGTACGTAATCCCCGCAACATTAAAAATATAGTAATGACAGCAGAGGATCCCGAAGGCCCATGGTCAGATCCAATAGTTATTTCCAATTCTGATGATTGGAGTATTGATCCATCTTTATTTTTTGATGATGATGGACGCTGTTATTTCACAGCTAATAGAATAGCTCCCGGAGGCGAAAAATATCCGGGGCATCGACAAATTGCTATGCAAGAACTGGATTTGAAATCCATGAAATTAGTAGGTGAAACAACAGTTTTAACCGATGGGGCATTAAAATTTGCCGGCACTGCTGAAGCTCCGCATATATTCAAGAAAGATGGCAGCTATTATTTATTAGTGGCTGAAGGTGGTACAGGCTCTGGTCACGCAGTTACAATTTTTAAAAGCGACGAAATAATGGGGCCCTATCGAGGTTTTGCTAACAATCCCATTCTAACACATCGGCATTTACAAAACTCAATAGATATTCGTAATGTGGGTCACGCCGACATGGTGCAAACACAAAACGGTGAATGGTGGATGGTTTGTCTGGCAGTAAGACCTCAAAATGGTTTTACAATGATGGGCAGAGAAACGTTTTTAGTTCCTGTAAAATGGGATAAAAATCAATTTCCAGTCGTAAATCCAGGATTAGGTCTAGTACAATTCCAATCAAAAAAACCAGATCTTCCAACTAGATTTATTCAATCCAATACATTTATTGATCATTTTGACCAAGAAAAATTAAGTTTGCACTGGAATTTTATTCGTACTCCTCAAAGTCAGTTTTATTCATTAAATGATAGAAATGACCATTTAAGATTACATTTACAGCCAGAGCAAATTAATGAATTAACAACACCTGCCTTTTTGGGCAAAAGAATTACCAGTCACAATTTTAAAGTCAAATTAAAATGGCATTTTCAGCCCAGAAAAGATGAGCAAGCTGGAGTTGTTTTATTCTAT
>JBEPWY010000411.1:0-3280 GCA_041642185.1 Marivirga sp. | reverse complement strand
TATGGTAGACAGCGTGCAGAATAGTTTAAAAATGCTTCAAACTGGCTTTTTGGCATTAAATCCTACTGATGGAGCGATTAAAGTGTGGATTGGGGGCATAGATTTCGAGCATTATAAATTTGATCACGTAATTCAAAGTAAAAGACAGGTAGGCTCCACTTTTAAACCCTTTGTGTATGCAGCGGCTCTGGAATCGGGTGTTAAACCCTGTGATTATTTCCCTGCCAGCGACGTAACTTATACAGATTTGAAAGGTTGGACACCCACCAACAGCGATAACGAAGATTATACTCATATCAACGTTACTATGCAGGAAGCTATGCGGAAATCCATGAATACGGTTTCCGTAAGATTGATGGAGCAATCTGGTATTGCTGAAGTATTGAAGCTGGCTAATAATGCCGGCATAAAATCATCCTTGCCAAAAGTGCCTTCATTGGCATTGGGTACAGCTGAATTAAGTATGTTGGAATTGGCGACAGCTTATACCTCATTCTTAAATGGAGGGAATCATTCAGAGCCTTATTTTATAACGAAAATCACTAATTCCCGAGGTGATGTGCTGGCGGAGTTTAAGCCTGAAAAACCTGATGAGAAACCGGCTTACTCGGAAAGAACACGACAAATAGTATTGGAAATGATGCAATCTGTTGTGAAAAGTGGAACCGCTTCAAGGTTAGGATGGAAATATAAGCTGACCCAAGATATTGCAGGAAAAACTGGTACTACACAGAATAATCGCGACGGATGGTTTGTTGGCTTGTTACCTAATTTAGTTACAGTTTCATGGGTGGGGGTCGATAATGGTGCCATAGGTTTTAGAAGCACATCCATTGGTCAGGGAGCCAATTCTGCATTGCCGATTTTTGGTCTTTTCATGCAAAAAGTGAAAGCCGATAAAGAATTAAGCAAAAAATATAGCCAAAGCTTTCCGCAACCGGATGCTAAAATTGTTCGAATGATGGATTGTCCTCCTACAAAGGAAGATGGGTTTTTTAAGAAATTGTTCACCAATGAAGACAAAGCTAAAACCAAAAAATTCAATGAAGAAGGAAACCAAAAGAAAGGACTTTTCAAGAGACTGAAAGGTCTGTTTAACAAAAATTAATACGCATAAAATATGATTCTTAATCTCCTCGGTAAAATAACCGTCTAAACATTAGTCCTCAACAGCCGTAAAAAAGTATGTGGTTTCATTCAAGATAATAAAATTTGAATTGATCATTATTTAAAATTTTATTTTGTCTTTTTTTATGAAATTATATGAATATAAGTCTTTAAGTTAACTTAAAATGCATTTTAAATTGACTTTACGGCTTTTTTTTGTTATATCTAAGTGAACTAAAAAAAAGAATTATGGCTAAATGTTTTGCACTAATGGGGTGGAGTTTACCTGTTATAGAAAGTATGCAAAAACTCAACAAACCATTTGTGGTTGTTTCCTTTCCGGATTTTGAAAGCTATGCAAAAGAACATAATATTCCTTTTGTGGCTTATCAGTTCGATGAATGGAGCGACACTTCCAATTCATTGGATTTACATGAGAAATTAAAAGCGTTTGATGCGGATGTTGCAGTCCCTTTATTTGAAGAAACTGTAGAATGGGCCGGAGCGTTAAACTCTATCTACAGAGATGACCCTCGGGTACTTAACAGGGCCTTCCTATTCAGAAATAAAGCCATGATGAAAAGAAAAGCCCTTATTGGAGGGTTGCGTGTAGGCTTATTTGAAGAAGTTTACAATAAAGAGGGAGTGAAAGCTTTTATGAAACGATTAAACCAAGCCAATCTTCAGATTGAAAATGAAGAAGATAGTTGGGTTCATATTAAGCCATTTGCTTCTGCAGGTGCTGTAGGCCATAGATTGTTAAGGTCTATGAGCGATGTTGATGAAAAATGTAAGGATGAAGATTTTCCCTGCTTGGCTGAAAGTCACTTGCCGGGACAGGAGTTTTCTTGTGAGGCATTTATACATGGTGGTAAAATCAGATTCCTAAATATTACTGAATATGTAAAATTAGGCTATTCTAACTTCATTCCTGAAGGTAATTTATTGCATTCCAAACGTGATAGAATCATGAAAGAGATGCAAAAATTGGTAGATCTATTTGGTATACAGTACGGTATGATTCACCCTGAGTGGTTCCTTACTGAGGATGATACATTAAGTTTTGGTGAAGTTGCCTGCAGGATACCAGGTGGGCATATATTGGAATTAGCAGGTAAGGCATATGGTTTCGATGCTTTAGCCGCATTTGTTTTATGTCATGATCCAAACCTTTCAGAAGAAGAGTTAAAAGAAATTTTACCTCCTTTGGATGCACGTCCAAACCAGTTCTATGGTAATGTAATGATTTATCCTCACAAAAATTCTATTTCAAAATTAGAGATACCTGAAGAACTGAAAGAAGAACCATATTTCCTGGATCATAACCTTATTCCTCCTATGACTACACAAAAAATAAGTGATAGAGAAGGATTTGGTAATCATTTCGGTACTGTTAATTTTAAAGGAGATGATCCGGACAGAATGACCGAATTATTACTACATTATGAAAATGTTGATTTTTACCATTGATATCCATTATATTAATTGAAATTCAATTAATAATATGTCATGTCTTTCTTTTAGGAAGGCATGACTATCTTGTTTAAAGCAATTATTCATTTGAATAATACTTTAAAGTCAGAAATACTTTTAAATACTAATTTATAGATGTTGGATCAAGCAGTTATCGAAAATAACAAAAAAAAATTAACAGAGCTATTGAATGAATTTGCTGAGGCAACTCCGCTCACCAAAAAGGAGAAAGCAAGCAGACTAATGGGGCAAATTGATATCCTTACTGATAGCTTTGAAGGGTATAGCCTAATTTATGAAAATATAGGAGCTATAACTAAGGCGGGTATTTTTGAAGGTTCTCCATGGGCCGAGCCCGGTAAATTAGTGGCGACATTAGTAAATGGCACTCTAAAAAGTGGTCATCCTAACTCTACGATTGAATTATTAAGTGAATTACGTGTTTTAGCAATTGCTAAAGACGATTTTAAAACAGAGAAATTAACTATTGAGGATGCTCAAAGCTTTATACAGGAAGTGATTGTAGCCAATCTGGAGTTCGTATTTAAAGAGCCTTTGGAAGAAACAAGGCTAATAATGAGCGAGCACGAATTGCATAAAGTGCATAATCTGTTTCATTTTCTTTCCGATCGCATTCATTTGGATGATGTTAAGGGTACTTTAGCGGAAGAACTTACACTAATTTGTGAACAAAGACCTG
>JBEPWY010000410.1:0-3287 GCA_041642185.1 Marivirga sp. | reverse complement strand
TCCTTTACTAGATAGATATTCGAGTGATTTAACAATAATATCTTTGAAAGAATCCTTTGCTAATAACCTTTGCCATTTGTTAATTGTAGCTGTCCAGAAGTAAATTTCCCCTCTCTCAATATAGCCTTTACGGAAATTTTCCAAGGGATTAATTGAGTTCATAATATTTCAACACTAATTACAAACAAAAGTATTTAAAAATGACGCTTAAATCAATAATAGCAATAAATCATTTTAATTAGCATTAAATTGGAAGGTTAGTGAGACACGAACCTTGGCAAACTTGGGATGATTAGTAAAAGTAATGATATAGTAGTATACCCTAATTCTTGGTTGGTATTTTTTCAGCTTTATTCTAGCCTTGGCTCGTGTCTCACGAACCCATTATTTCAACAATTATATATATTATCTACCACGGATAATCCAGATTATTAAGGCTTTCTCCAACATTAGCCTTAGTTTTACATAATCAAAATAAATCATTTACATTCACTTGTATATAATTCCAAAATTCCACATATTCGGATATGAATCATCAATTAACCGAAACAGCCAAACTAGCGGTAAAATATGTTAACACGACCGACCGCCATATATTTCTGACAGGTAAGGCAGGAAGTGGCAAAACAACCTTATTGCGCTATATCATCAATAATACTTATAAAAATGTAGCAGTGGCCGCTCCTACAGGTATAGCTGCCATCAATGCAAAAGGAGTTACCCTTCATTCGCTTTTACAATTGCCTTTTGGTACTTTTTTACCGGAAGACAATGCATTGACTCAAAATGCGTATAATGAGCAAGTGAACACTCCTCGCTCCTTTCTGAAGCAGTTTAAAATGTATGGTAATAAGCGGCAGATCCTGCGTAACCTTGAACTACTCATCATTGATGAGGTAAGTATGCTCAGAGCAGATATTTTGGATTGTGCCGATTTGATTTTACGTACCGTTCGGAGAAATCCCAATCCCTTTGGAGGTTTGCAAATCATGTTCATTGGCGATTTGAACCAGTTGCCTCCTGTCATTAAAAATAATGAAAGACCTTTACTGCAACAATACTATAAAAGCGGCTTTTTCTTTGAAGCACTGGCCTTGCAGAGAAGCAATTTGGTATATATCGAATTGGATAAAATCTTCCGTCAATCAGATCAAAATTTCCTGGCTATACTCAACAGGCTCAGGGATAATCGGATGACCCAGGAGGATATTGATACGCTCAATAAAAACTACAAATCGGATGTGGGCGATTCCGCCTATGAAGGATATATTCATATTACTACCCACAACAGAAAGGCTGATTTAATCAATACAAAAGCCCTGGAGGAATTAAATGGCAAAGAAAGAACCTATTTAGCTAAGATTGATAAGGATTTCCCGGAGAACCTCTACCCTATTGCAGAAAGGTTAAGTTTAAAAGTTGGTGCGCAGGTAATGTTTATAAAAAATGACCCCACAGGTGATAACCTATACTATAATGGAAAGATAGGAGAAGTTTATTCTTTGGAGGAAGATAAAATAGAAGTAAAACTAGCAGATTCTGATTCCCTGATCACGGTGGACCGCTATGAGTGGGAAAACAAAAAATATTCTTTGGATAAAACCACCAATGAAATCGATGAAAAACATGTAGGCAGTTTCGAACAATTTCCCTTAAAACTGGCGTGGGCCATTACTGTGCATAAAAGTCAGGGCTTAACTTTTGAAAAAGCCATTCTGGATGTGTCGGATAGCTTTGCTCCAGGTCAGATGTATGTTGCCTTATCAAGGTTAACAGGTCTGGAAGGCTTGATTTTATCCCAGCCCATCACTAACATTCATTTCGATAATGACGAGCAGCTGCTATCATTTGAAGGCAGTAAACAACCTTTGGAACATTTGAGTGACCAGTTGACCAATGATGCCAAAGACTACATCTTCAGAATGGCCTTTGATGCTTTTGATCTCAGAAAAGTAACTGGGGAGCTGAATAATCATTTATCCGGTTTCAATAAAAGTGAGAACCGTTCTTTAAAACAACAGTTCCAGGAATGGACTCAGCAACAAGCCTCTGAGTTAAAGGAGATCAATAAAGTGAGCTATACTTTTCAAAGGTCGCTGGATAAATTTAAGGAAGAAGAAAATTACTTACAGGTTTTAAGCGAAAGAGTTAATAAGGCCAAGGAATATTTTACTCCCAGATTGCAGGCTATGCATAAGGAGTTTATCAGGCATTTACTGGAAACTTCCAAAAAGGATAGAGTGAAAGATTACCTCAAAGAGTTGGAGGAGCTGGCCTTACAATTAAAATCAGCTTATCTGGCCATTAATAAAGCCAGTGTGGTAGTGGCCGCAGCGGCTGAAAATCGCATCCCCAGCAAAAAGGACTTATATAATACCAACATCTATAAAGAAGAGAAGGATAAAAAGCCACCTAAAAAGGCTAAGAAGAAAGATAAAACTCCCACTTCAGAAATCAGCTTTAAGCTTTTTCAATCGGGCATGAGCATTGATGAAATTTGTAAAGAAAGAGCATTGGTACCTGGTACAATTATGGGACATTTAAGCAAATATATTGCAAGCGGAGATATTGAAGCTTCCAAATTTATTGATGAGGTAAAATTAGATCAGATCGGGCAGGTAATTAAAAAAGTCGGCACCGACTCCTATGGGGAGATTAAAGCTCTTTTAGGCGATGAATTTGACTATGCCGATGTAAAAGTGGCGGTAGCTCATTTTGGGTATTTGAAGGAGAAAGAAGGTGTTTAAGAGGCCTCCCAAAGGCAGGTAAACTGACTTTTATTTTGTTAAAGAAAATTTCCGTGATTTCAACAATATTTAGCAGGAGATATACCGGCCTGAATAAATTTGCTGCTATCCGGCCGTAATTGCTGTAGGGGTCCAGAAATAGCAAAGGAGTGATGAGCCCCAGGAGAAGCAGAAGTGCGGAAACGGCCAGCAAACCATATTGCAGAAAATAAAATGAACGCTGATACCTGAACTTTTTCTTCTTAGCGAACGGCTTCTTTAATCTGATAATAATATCCTGGAAGGTGCCCAGCGGGCACAGGGTAGAACAGTATATTCTTCCGAAAAGGAGATTAAGCAGAATAATAAAAATAAAACCCGTGGCAGCCAGTGCTGCTATACCAATAAAATTAAGCAGCGAAGGCAGGAATTGCGTATATAGGATGCCCTGTATTAGTTTCCCTGACAGAGCATTGGTAAAATCAATAATTAAAAAGCTGATCAGCAGAAAAAATACCAGTGAAATAATAACACGAGCTTTTTTCAGTATTCTGAAATTCA
>JBEPWY010000409.1:0-3311 GCA_041642185.1 Marivirga sp. | reverse complement strand
ACATCTTCTGTGGTCCAGTTTTTGAATTTTCCCTGAGATTCGCAGCATATGATACCGGCAGGCTGACCATCCAAACGAAACAAACAATCAAGCATAGAGCATATGTTCAATGGCTCCAGGTATACATCGCTAAATTCTTTAGTATCTGCATTAACGTAGGCATTATTCGCTTTAATAAATAGCTTGCCTTTCATTGCCCTGAAATAAGCAGGAAAATCCTTTTCCTCTAAAATAATTGAATCGTCGATCTCTTCTTCCCTTGAAAAAAGTGTCTTTCTCACCAAAATAGTATCATTTTCCTTCAACAGCCAAATACTCACTCTATCAATACCTAAACATTTACCTGCTACCTTGCATATATTCACATAAACTTCATCTAACTCCTGATTGTATAAATTATCGGCTTTTGTTAAACTTACCAATGCATTCTGATACTTCTCCAACTTTTCAGTTTTAACACTGCTAAGAATTTGTCGCTCCCTGGCTTCTAATATTACATTATTAAATCCATTTGTAAATTGCTGGATAGTTTTAACAAGAAAAAAACACATTATAATATAACCTATTATTGCCAAAAGGTTTGTGAAAATATTATCAACAAAAAATGGATCTTCCAGGTAAAATGTATAATACATCATCATCCCTATTAATAAAGAACCTTGTATAACAATATGCTTTTTACTGATGATAAAACCGCTTATTGTCATGTAGATAATAAGAAAATACATATCTCTTAAACCAATATGGGCGTGATAGATTCTGGCTGTGTTATTAAAATATTCAAAAAAAACACTTGTGGATAGAATAGTTACCACTATTCCATAAACAGAAAGTAAAAAGGCAAGTTTATAATACTTTTCTCTATTTATAAGAAATATAAGCAAGGCAACTAAGCTTGCGCTTATGGAAGCAAATTGAACTATTAATTGTAAAGGCGGATATAATTTAAAATACACAAGAGTATCAATAGCCATTCCGACCAGTGATATAATTATTACAATAGAAACTGTAATAAGCTTACCTCTTATATAGTTTTGGGTGAGTTTCTCGTATTCCATTAATTAAAACTGCTTGCCAACTTATAATTAGAAGTATTAAGATAATTTTAATTATTTATAAATGGAGAATCAAAACACTTTTTTATTTAAGTGGTAATAGAATAAAAAGTAGATTTTTTGAAAGATAAGGTGATAAAATTTTCTTCAAAACAAGGTAAGTGATTAATTACCAATTATTTGAATAATACAAAATATAATACCCCCGCCAATTAATTGGCGGGGGTAATTTAAAATATTTTTTTTTAACTAGCCGGAAAGTTTATTTAGCAGGAAGAATCTCTGTTCTCACTTCACCAAAACCAATTCTGACACCTTCTTTTTTTCCATAACCCCTCATGATAACTGTATCATGGTCATTGATGAATTTTCTTTCCGTTCCATCAGACATTTTTACAGGCTTTGTTCCTTTCCAGGCTAGTTCCAACATTGATCCATATGCTCCTTCTTCTGGCCCACTGATGGTTCCTGAAGCATAAACGTCAGCTGTATTAACATTACAACCATTAATGGTGTGATGTGCCAGTTGCTGAACTACATTCCAATACATATGCTTGAAATTAGAATGAGTTACTACTTTTTCTTCCGCTTCCTTTGGAGCTATTGCCACTTCCAATTCAACATCGAAATGATAATTACCTTCAAATTTTAAATATGGTAGTACTTCAGGCTCTTGCTTGGGGCCGCTTACTTTGAATGGCTCCAATGCTTCATAGGTAACTATCCATGGTGACATAGAAGAACCAAAGTTTTTGGCTAAAAATGGGCCTAATGGCACATATTCCCACTTTTGAATATCCCTTGCCGACCAGTCATTAAAAATGGTGAAACCGAAAATATGGTTTTCGGCTTCTTTTGTACTGATGGAATCTCCTAATTTATTACCACCACAAGTGATAAACGCCATTTCAAGTTCAAAATCTACTCTTTTTGATGGTCCAAAATCAGGTTGTTTGGCATCAGGCTCTATGGTTTGGCCTTTTGGCCTGTGTAATGGCGTTCCTGAAATCACAATGGAGGAAGCACGGCCGTGGTAACCAACCGGAATATGTTTCCAGTTAGGTAAAAGAGCATTATCAGGATCTCTGAACATGGTGCCCACGTTGGTGGCATGTGATTCAGACGAATAAAAATCAGTATAATCCCCTACCCGAATAGGCAAATGCATAGTGGCTTCCGTTTGAGGAATTAAAGCTTTCTCTCTTAACTGATCATTTCCCTGTAGCTCCTGGTTATCTTTGCTTAACAATTCAGCAATACGCTCTCTCACAGGAACGGTTACTTTTTTGCCTAAATCCATGAAATCATTTAAAACAGGGTGATCAAAAATCCTTTCCGGAAGATCAAGATCGTTAAGTAATTGACCAGATTGTATTTCAGTAAGGTCAAGAATGTATTCCCCTATTGCCACCCCTGCCCTCGGTGATTTTTCTTTGGTAGAGAAAATACCATAAGGAAGGTTTTGAATAGGGAAATCAGAATTTTCAGGTACTGACACCCATGATTTTAAGGAAGGATCGTTTGCTTTATTACTCATATGTTGAATTCTATTTTATGAAACTCGAAATTAAAGATTAATTGATGGATATAAAAACCGATACGGATTTCAGCGGTTTTCTATTCAATAAATCTGAAAATACAGTGTAAAAACTTTGTGGGGACACAAACTTTGGCAATTGGATGCAAAGAAAAGCTGGGAAGACAAAAAATTGTCAAGCTGGGTATTAACAGGCAGAAAAAGAGATTTTTTTATAAAAAAACTGCCACGATTATCTATTTCTTCACAGACGAGCGTGGCAGGAAGTCAACATTAACTTATAAATTCTTTAACCACCAGTCAGTCATCATATGAAACAAATGAGGTCTAGCACCATCTTCATAAATACCATGAGTTCGGTCAGGATAATAAAACAAATCAAATTGCTTTCCAGCTTCTAATAAGGCATCCTGATAAACAATTGTATGTTGCACGTGCACATTGTCATCACCGGTGCCGTGCACTATAAGGTATTTTCCTTTTAGCTTGTCCACTTTACTGAGCGGGGAATTATTATCATAACCTTCCGGGTTGTTTTGTGGAGTATCCATATAACGCTCGGTATAAATGGTATCGTAAAACCTCCAATTAGAAACCATGGCTACAGAAACAGCTGCAGAAAATACTTCATTTCCGTCCAAAATAACATTTCCAGCCATATAACCTCCATATGACCAGCCCCAAATTCCTATTCTGTCCGCATCAACATAATCAAGCCC
>JBEPWY010000408.1:1247-3316 GCA_041642185.1 Marivirga sp. | reverse complement strand
ATATGCTTCTGCAGCTTTAGTGAGCAGAGATGCCTTAAATAAAAATTCCAATAATAAATTAATGCTCCAGATAGGTGCTAAAAGCTTAGATGAATTAGGTGCTATTGATCAATCTTTAAAATTGTATGAGAAATTATATGCTGTATCTGACGATCCTTTTGTTTTATATGAAGTGATTCAAAAACAATTTCAGTTGAAAAAATATGAAGAAGCAATGATTAACACTGAATTGTTATTAGGAAAACCAGCTGTAGATAGAAATAATGTATATATAAAAAATGAAGCTGGAGAGGATTTTGAGGCACCTTTTAAAGTTATGGTGTACAATTTACAGGGTTTAATTTCCCGCGCTCAGGGAAAAGAAGATGAAGCTAAAAAGTATTTTAATAAGGCATTAAAAATTGCACCTAATTACGCATTAGCAAAAGAAAATTTGAATCCAACGAAGAAATAGCTTTATTTACATACTTAATTTAATTATTTAATATTATTTACCTAATATAAAAGCTATGGTACGTGTAATGATTATTACTGCAATTCTAATGGTGTCTTTTACATCAGGAAATTTTGCGCAAAATTTATCTGGGAACAATTTTTCGGAAGCTAAAAACAGTAAAAATGCCGTGGTTACTTTTACTTATGTAGAAACACCCGGTTTTGCTTATAAAGATGCCAGTGGTAAACTGACAGGTGTTTGTGTGGATATCATGAATGATTTCATGGATTATGTGGGTAAAACACATGGTATAAAAATTAATGCCAGGTATGTTGGTAATGGAACAAGTTTCAGAGCTATGTTTGATGGGGTTAAAAATGGGTCAAAAGGTGTTTTTGGCTTAGGAAATGTCACAGTTACAGAAGCTCGGAAAAGTGAAATAAACTTCAGTCCGTCTTTTATTACTAATTTTGCTATTCTGGTTACACATAGTGATGTGCCTTCATTGAATTCAATGGATGAAATTAATACTTCTTTTAATAGCTTTACTGCCTATACCGCTAAAGGGACTCTGAATGAAAAAAGAGTAAATGAGATAAAGTCTAAATATTATCCTGAATTAAATATTTCCTATATTAATTCAAGCCCTGCAGTTCTTGAAAAGATTTTGAGTGATACCAAATCATTCTCTTATCTTGATTTAGCTTTTTATTTAAATGCAGTAAAAGAGAGAAAACCCCTAAAGAGACATCAGGTAGGGGATGATGGCTCGGAAGAATTTGCCTTTATTATGCCGCTTTCAAGTGATTGGCAACCTGTTATGGATGAGTTTTTTGCAGCTAATGGTGGATATAAAAATTCAACAGAATACAAGAAAATCTTAGTTAATCATTTAGGATTAAGTGCGGTTAAATTATTGGATTCGAAACAATAATACCTGGGTTTTCAACAGTAATTCAATTAAAATATTTGAAGTTAAACAATGGAAGAAAATAAAGATTTTAAATACTGGGAGTCTTTTTTCCAGTCTTTGCAAATGAAATATTATGGATTACTGGCCGCACCACTGTTCTTATTCGCCATTGTTTTTTTAAGAGCCGAAAACGGCAATGATACTTTAATGCAGTTAAGCCCCCAAATGGAAGTCTATTTTGTGGGCTTTGTATCTTTCTTTGCTTTAATAGTGTTGCTTTACCTTCATTTTTTCGCTAAAAACAGGAATACGGCAACTGCTCAGGAGAAAGATCTGGAAGTTAAAATGAAAAGGTATAAAAGAACAACAATGATAAAGTATGTAGGCCTCAGTGTTTATCAGGTAATTATTGTTTTTGCTTTTGCCTGTACCTATCATAATGCTATGATGGGCCTATTCACCGGCTTGCTTTTATATGCTTCATTTTTCAGACCTGAATTACCCACCGTTCGAAGAGATCTTAAATTAAAAAAGGAAGAATATCATCAGATTAATTATAAAGATTGATCGGTTTAATTTTTTAATGGGTAAGGGTTGACGGTTTGTCTTATTATTAGCTCAATGCATCTCAAAGAAGTCAGATAAGTTTAGCAACATAGTTTTTGATGTCTAACGTTTTCAACGTACCGACATCGGATGAGCTCAGGTCGGCACCTTGCA
>JBEPWY010000408.1:0-1237 GCA_041642185.1 Marivirga sp. | reverse complement strand
GCTTTAGCGGCAACAACGATATAGGGAAATATATAGGCTACAGAACCAGCTATATGACCACCACCAAAATGGGAGAGGCAAGCCAAAATAAGCAAAGCCTTTCAATTTTAGGAGTAGGAGATGGGCAGGACGATGAGTTGGTGGCCTTTATGAAGGTATTGAATGAAGAGGATAAGGAAGAAGAAGTAATTACCGGGGCTATAAAGATAGCCAGCTATAAGCCGGAAACCGAGCAGTTAATAGTGGTGCCGGTAAACGGAGCGGCTTACCCTTTTAATGAAGGTAATCTACAACAAAAACTGAATGATATTTATAAGCAGGCATTGACCGGTTTTAATGTAACGGTGGCACCTGATTTCAGTGTGAGCGACTGGGACGAGAACAATGACGGAAAGCTGGACAATGGCGCTTCCGGCATGCTTTCCAACTACCCGAAGGAGATGCGTAATATCCTGCGGGCCTATAAAAACGACAAAGGCTTTGCCGATAATACCTATTACATATTTCTGGTAACAGAGCCTGAAAACACCAACAGAGTAGCTTATATGCCACGTAAAAAACAGGCGGGCTTTGTATTTACAGATAAGCATAATACCGAAAAAGAAATAGTAACCACCATAGCCCATGAGTTGGGGCACGGTGCATTTAGACTGGAACATACTTTTGCCGATGGCGCTGCTGCTCCTAACAGCACTGATAACCTGATGGATTATAATGGAGGTAATTTCCTTCACAAATACCAGTGGGATTTAATCCACAACCCTGTAAGCATGATCACTTTGTTTGATGCGGATGAGGATGGGGCTTATGCAATGTATAAGTATTTTGCTACTGGAATGGCAACCACTTATGAATTAGGTTCATTTGTACCTAATTCAGATACTTATACCTTTGTAGCACCCTCTGGCTTGCCTATTACATTAGATAATACTGCTACTAAACTACAGTTTGATGATAAATTATTTTGTCCCACTTGCCCTTCAATTGACAGTGAGCTTTTTGTTGCAAACGGTGTGCTTACCTATTTTGAAATTGGTGGAAAACAGTATTACGCACTGGTTTCCAATGGGAGTTTTGAAGGTTACTTTGATGGAACAATCAGTGGAGCCAGTCGCTTTGAGGATGTACTCACCAAGGATATTAGTTCTGGAAATATAAATATACTGCAGAACGAAACAGCCAGCTCATTTGAATGTGACATTCAGGTAAATACTGGTACTGATAAGTATTATGCCAT
>JBEPWY010000407.1:0-3320 GCA_041642185.1 Marivirga sp. | reverse complement strand
GTGGACGTATTTTTTTGAAAGTGGAAAATTACAAAAAGTGGAAAACTATAGTAACGGAATGTTACAAGGTACTCGTAAAATTTTTTATGAGGGTGGTCAACTGAAATCTGAAGTTGAATTTCAGGCTGGTAAAAAAACAGGTATAGAACAGACGTTTCATGAAAATGCCCAAACAAAATCCAGTAAGATTTTCAAATTTGGCAAAGCACACGGAGAGTATTTTCAGTATCATAAGAATGGTAATATTGCCATTCAGGGAGAATATGCCGGTGATAAAAAGGTAGGGAAATGGCTTTACTTCGATAAAGAAAATCAATTATTGAAGACAGAGGTATATTTTAATGATCAATTAAAAGAAACTATAGCTGCTGAGCAGAAAAAGTAAATGGTTTTATTTGACTAACTATTAGTTAATTATATAAAGATTCCTTTTTAATTCTTTTACTCTCTTACATAAGCTTTTATAATAATATCCTTGGCAGGGGCGGTAGGGTCATTAGTGAATAGGGTAATTCTTTTAACTTGAGAACCGCTTAAACCTGAGGTGTTAAGGTTTACATGTAATTCACCTTCTTCTCCACCTGCATAATCCATGGTTTTTAAATCCGTAACAGTGCACCCGCAAGTAGTTTTAGTCTTTCTAATATTTAAGCTATCTTTTCCAATGTTTTTAAATAAGAAGGTGTGGTTTAATTTTTCACCCTCATTTACATGTCCAAAATCATAAGTCTCTTCTTCAAACAGAATATGAGGGGCATCAGCTAACTCCTTTTCACTCATAGGAGGAAAGTGTTCTAAAACAGTAGCGATTACTGATAAAGATTTAGTGCTATTTTCTAATTCATCGGTAAACAAAGTTAGTTGATCATTTAAAAAACCGAGATCATTTCTCGTTTTAGGAGCATAAGTCACATATATTTCAGCTTGTTCTTTGGGTGGTATAACAGATGGGATGACCAATGCTTTCAAAAAATCATCGGATACTGCTCTATCAAAGAATTTAATGGTGTCTTCTGATTGATTATATATAGCAAAAGTTTTTGTTACCGGTTCTTTAGTAGTGATAGTACTGAAATTCATGAATTTACTTTTAAACCTGATTCCTCCAATTTCAGTAGGGAAACTCTCCTCAATGGTGATTGATTTTGGGGTAACATAGCCTGAAATTTTCAATACTTTTAATTCAGGGATGGCGTTGCTTGTAACTGTAACAGTTTTGTTGAATTTACCTGGTCTGTTAAGCGGGTTGAATGCAACTACAATTTTACCGGTATCTCCAGGTAGTAAAGCTGATTTATCATAATAGGGTGTAGTGCATCCGCATGAAGCTCTAACCGATAAAAGTTGGATGAAGGTAGATCCGCTGTTTACAAATTTAAAAGTATGCTTTACTTCCCCTTGCAACTCTTGCAAATTTCCAAAATCATGTGATTCTTCCAGAAATGTAATTTTACTTTCATTTTCTTGTGCAAAAATGAAATTGTGGAAAAATAATGTAAAAACAAAGCAGACAGTTTTCTTAAGCAAATGAATATTCTTCATAAATTCGTTTTTATTATCTCTCTAAGTTAATAAAATCTTCACAGATGGCGGTAGTTTTCAACGGAGATATTGGGGATTTTATAGAAAAAGGCATGACCTTTATTTATTATTAATTCAACCAACTTATATTGTAGCATTAATTTGAATAACGAGGTCTATATATTATTTATGATATTTTAAACTCAACTTATAAATGAAATATGCAAATATAAGCTTGCTACTAGCAAGAATAGCAGCAGGCGGTATGATGCTTACACATGGATTACCAAAACTTTTGAAATTAATTAATGGTAATTTTACTTTTGCGGATCCTATTGGGCTAGGACAAGAAGTTTCATTGGTACTGACTGTGTTTGCAGAATTTGGCTGCTCTGTATTAATTGTGTTAGGCTTATTTACGCGACTGGCAACAATTCCATTAATTTTCACAATGTTGGTAGCAGTTTTTATAGTTCATGGAGACGATCCTTTTTCCAAACAGGAATTTGGTTTATTATATTTATCACTATTTGCCATCATCGCCTTAAGCGGCCCCGGTAAATACAGTATCGACCATTACAGGAAAAGGTAAATTTCTGATTTTCAATAAAATTTAATTATAAATATTCATGTCACGAATTTTAACAGGTATTCAAAGTTCAGGTAAGCCACATTTGGGCAATTTACTGGGGGCTATTATTCCGGCTATTCAGTTGTCTCAAGACCCTAAAAATGAATCGTTTTTTTTCATTGCTGATTTGCATTCCCTTACAACCATAAAAGATGCTGAAAGTAGGATCAATAATGTAAATTCAGTAGCTGCAGCATGGTTGGCTTTTGGCTTTGATACAGAGAAAAATCTGTTTTATCGACAATCGCGTGTGCCACAGGTGACCGAGTTAAGCTGGCATTTAAGCTGCTTCACACCTTTTCCTATGTTGTCTAACGCTCATTCTTTCAAAGATAAATCAGACAGGCTAGCAGACGTAAATGCGGGTTTGTTTACCTACCCGGTGTTGATGGCTTGTGATATTTTATTATATGACGCCAATATTGTCCCGGTAGGAAAAGATCAGAAGCAACATTTGGAAATGACCAGAGATATAGCCAGCTCCTTTAATCATCAGTATGGCGATATATTTGTATTGCCTGATGCTAAGATTGATGAAGAAAGCATGACCATACCGGGTACAGATGGACAAAAAATGAGTAAGTCCTACGGTAATACCATTGATATTTTCCAGTCAGACAAGAAGTTGCGAAAAAATGTAATGGCTATTATCACTGATAGCACTCCTTTGGAAGAGCCTAAGAATCCTGATACTTGCAATGTTTTTAACATTTTTAAATTATTGGCATCCGAAGAGCAGATAAAAGAAATGCGTAATAATTATGAAGGGGGTAATTATGGGTATGGGCATGCTAAACAAGCTTTGTTTGAACTGATCAGAGATAGGTATGCTAAGGAAAGAGAAGCTTATAATGTTTTTATGGAAAACCCGGAAGAGCTGAACAGAAAATTAGAAGCTGGAGAAGCAAAGGCATCCGAAATAGCCAATAGAACATTGGCAAGAGTAAGGAAAGTGTTGGGTTTTTAAAGGTGGATACGTTAATTTTTAAGGAGAATTTTTTGTTAATGGTTACATATCACCATTCTGCTTAAAATCTAAAAAAGAGTTAAAATATAATCAGTAATAAAAGAAATGAATAACATTATTAAAATAGCAACGGAGCTGAATGTGCAGATTACTCAGGTAAAAGCAGTTGTCGAACTGCTGGAGTCGGGAGCTACAGTTCCT
>JBEPWY010000406.1:0-3329 GCA_041642185.1 Marivirga sp. | reverse complement strand
AGCAGCTTACTTTTTTGCGTTTGTAGTTTTTGGCGTATTCAAAGGCATAGCGCACTATTTTCTCACAACCGGGCCTGCTGATCAGTTTTAAACATTGCATTACCTCATCCGTCTGTTGATGTTCAATACCCGCATATAAATCCTCCTCGTTTTCCCTGATAATCACTACATCCATCTTCGGGTGCTTTGTTTGAACGAATGGATGCATGCTTACACAAGGCCTTACATTGGCATAAAGGCCAAGCATTTTTCTCATGGTTACATTCAAGCTTTTATAGCCTCCTCCCTGTGGAGTGGTTATTGGCGCTTTTAGAAACACCTTTCTGCTTCTTATAGAATCCCATGACTCTTTAGATATTCCTGAAGTATTTCCTGACAGATAAATGTTTTCTCCTATCTCAATCTCTTCAATGTCAAGATTTGCCCCTGCAGCATTTAATATATTTAAAGTTGCCTCCATTATCTCAGGCCCTATTCCATCACCCTTGGCAACAGTAATTTTTGCGGGAACAGATTTTTGCTTAACGGAAGAAAAATCTCTTTCTAATTCCATTGATGTAAATAATCTCATATGCTTTTGTTTTTTTTTCAAAAGCAAACCTCCGAAATTGTTTATATAAATAAAAATTAATACTTTTAATGAGATATATAAATATTTTTTATGAATTATACATTACACCAATTGCAAATCTTCCTGATGGTAACCCAAACCAGCAGTATTACTAAGGCCGCCGACAAGCTACATCTGACCCAACCGGCAGTTTCTATTCAGCTCAAAAACCTGCAGGATCAATTCGAAATCCCTCTAATTGAGGTAATTGGAAGAAAGGTATTCGTTACAGATTTTGGTAAAGAAATAGCACTTGCAGCAGAAAAAATACTCGATGAAGTAAGTGCTATTAATTACAAAACGATGGCGTATAAAGGCCAGTTGATTGGTCGATTAAAAATATCGGTGGTATCAACAGGTAAATATGTGATACCTTATTTTTTATCAGATTTTATGCAACAGCATCCAGGTGTTGAGTTGGTATTGGATGTTACTAACAAAAGTGCTGTGATCGAAAGTCTTGAAAAAAATGAGGTAGATTTTTCCCTTGTCTCTGTACTTCCTGATCATATACAGGTAGATCATATTGAACTGATGGAAAATAAACTGTACCTGGCAAGTAGTAAAAAACAGAAACTTGAAAGGAAAGTCTATGATAAAAATATTCTGCAGGACGTGCCACTGATTTATAGAGAAGCCGGTTCAGGCACCAGGCAGGTAATGGAGCGATTTATAAAACAAAATAATTTAACAGTACAGAAAAAAATGGAACTAACTTCCAATGAAGCGGTTAAGCAGGCGGTTATTGCGGGACTAGGATATTCCATTCTACCCATTATAGGCATCAAAAATGAGCTCAATAACGGCGATTTGCACATTATTCCTATACAGGGCTTTCCTATAAAATCTAACTGGCGACTGATATGGATGAAAAGCAAAAATTTTTCACCGGTAGCTATCTCCTTCATGGAGTATATTCAAAAAGAAAAAGAAAATATCATTAAAAGTAAGTTTAGCTGGTATGAGGAATATTAATAGTTAATATTATTTACTTAAATATCTACCCCTCCACACTCTTAGTATTCATCGCCCGCACTGCCCTTTCAATACCTGCAGGGGTTAAAGGGTACATAGGGAGCAGCTGTTTCATAACCTGTATAGTATAAGTGTGCGGCCAGTATTTTAGGGGTTCAGGATTGAGCCAAACACATTTCTTGAATTTTTTTGCTATGGCTTGCCAGTTATTGATGCTTAAAGAATTTAACTCGTAAGGCGCCATAGCAGCATCACCGATACAAAATACTCTATAAGATTTATTGTGCATCAAAAGTTTTTCTACAGATATGGCTTTGGTTCTTCGTTCGTCAACAAAAACCCTGTCGTAAATAGTATTATGGAAATAGTATACTTCCAAATCATGTGCAAAACGTGTTTTCATTTTCCTGAAAAGATTTTGCACGCTTCTCACATAAGGAGCCATGGAATAACCGCCATTATCTATTAGCACAATCACCTTTAACTCCTCATTCTTCTCGCCCGACATTTCCGGTATAAATAATCCTCCACGTTGCAGGCCTGATTTGATGGTTTTAGGAACATCTAATTTTTCTGTGGCACTTTCTTCTATTACTCCTTTAATAGAAGCCAGAGCTGCATCTACATTATCGTCATTAAGCAGGGCATCGCGATCTATAGGGAAATAATTTTTGTCGCCCATCACTTTTCTGGCCATTTTTCCACCTCCCTGGCCACCTACACGGATGCCGTTTTTGGCAGCACCTCCATGCCCGTAGGGAGAAATACCTCCTGTACCTATCCAATGACTACCTCCTCCATGTTGGGTATTCTGCTGTTTACGCACCTTTTCCATTCGTTCAAGCAGCTCTTCCAGTGACAATTCAGAATAATCGGCCATTTTATCCAACTTACGCTCAGTGATTTGTCCATCATCAGCCATCGGGTCAGTATCTTCAAGATCAGGATTGTCCTTGTCCCAGATTTCCTTACCTGAAATCACTTCTTTAATATCATAACTGGTAAGGTGCACCTGGTCCAGAAAAGTATTTACCAGTTCTTCATCGGTTAAATCTCTGTCAGTCTCATCTAAAAATTGTGTTTTCCATTGTGAAAATGTTTCGGAGCGCAAAATAGCATCCTCCAGTGTTTGACCGGGCGCAACAGCTATATACAGAAAATACTCATAATAAGCTTTAGTAAAAGGGCCTATATCGGAAGGTTCCTTTACCACTATTCCCTTTAGCACATTGTAAATATCTCCTAAAGTTTTGACAAGGTCTTTCTGCATGGCCTTACGCAATAAAAGCAAAGTGCGTACATCAGCCTTTAAACCATGAGCTCGAAATTTTTCAGGAAGGGAACTTAGCATATTATTTTAATTAGGTTTTCATTCAAAACTATTGACTCAAAACATCAGGAAAAAAACATATCAACCTGAGTTCGATTGCTATAAAATGCCGTCCCCGCTGTGGCGGGGCAAGCTATGCCGGAAAATTAAGACTTACTTTTCCAAAAGTCTTAATTTATCCGGTATCTCATGCTAAAATATTTATGAGATCTCGGATAATGTAGTTTTAGGTAAATTTTAAAAATCGAACTCAGGTTATCATCCTAATTATCGCCTCTGAAAGTATCACCATCAGCACCGATCATGCGATTAACCCTTTCCATATCTCCTTGGGTTTTAATTAAAGCACCAATTCCTTCCAGCCCTTCAATCTTTTTAACAGCTTCTTTAGGCGAAATATTGCTCATATATTTT
>JBEPWY010000405.1:0-3350 GCA_041642185.1 Marivirga sp. | reverse complement strand
TCAGTTGGACTTTATAGTGGTGATGACCATGATTGGTATTATAGCCTTGGCAGGTATTGTAGTAAATAACGCTATTGTATTAATTGATTTTATTGAAATCAGTAAAACCAATACCAAAATGAACCTTAATGAAGGTGAGGAACTTAATTACCAAATGGTAAAGGATGCAGTGATGGAAGCTGGAAAAACTCGTTTAAGACCGGTTTTATTAACTGCTATAACCACTATTTTGGGACTAATACCATTGGCTATTGGGTTTAATTTTGATTTTATTGGTTTGTTTACAAGTTATGATCCAGACTTCTATTTAGGTGGTGATTCCGTAATGTTTTGGGAACCAATTTGTTGGACTATCATTTTTGGTTTAACATTTGCAACTTTCTTAACGCTGGTAATTGTTCCAGTAATGTATCTGATCGCAAACCAGATTAATGCTAAATTTGGAATAGGTAGATAATTAATAATTCCCTCATATTTAGTAAAATGAATATGAGGGAATGTTTGGTAAGATTGAAAAATTTATAAGTTGGAAAAACCGACAAATGAAAAACATCTCAAATTTTAAAAAAATCATTAATGTATTTCAGCATTATGGAATTACATTAACGGGTAAGAAGAAATCCGCTAATTTTTATACCGGGCTCCATATGGAGAAGGTTTTTGTTGAGGGCTTGATATTTGAATTGGAATATAGTCTAAAAACTGATTTGGAAGAAAGCAAAGTGAAAAGTGTTGAAACTCCTGAGCAGCTGATTAATTATTTTATTAGTAGCTAAATATAATCTTTTACCTTTATTTTAAAACAGATTAAAAATAAATTTTTTACTCAACAACAATTGTTAATCTGCCGGAATTTAAAAATTATATTAATTGAGTTTAGAGATATCCCGCTATCACGAGCTCTTACTTGTAAATCAATTTAATTTCTTCCACTACTTTATTTAATTTATGTCAAAAACAATTCTAATACCTTTAGTGGCAGTTGTGTTTATCCTGATGGATTTGTATGTGTTTCAGGCAGTAAAACTCTCCCTGCAAAATGTAAACTTATTATGGAAAAATATAGTTTATGGTTTGTATTGGGGGATTACAGCCCTCACTATAGCAGGTTTCTTTCTGTATCACTTTGGCAATCCGGATGCTTATTCACGCATATTCAGAAGCTTTTTACTTGTAATCGTTTTTATTAATTACTTTTCTAAATTTTTTGCCGCTCTAATTCTAGTGCTGGGAGACCTTTACCGTTTAGGACAATACGCTTATCAACTAATTCAGGATAAAATCAGTAACTCAAGTGAGCCAGTCTCCAATGGTAAATCCATTCCACGCTCAGAATTTATTGCTAAATCAGCTTTAATAGCAGGAAGCTTGCCATTGGCAGCTATGAGTTTTGGTATCATTTCAGGAGCACATGATTACCGTATCCGTAGAAAAACAATTGTTATACCTGATTTACCCAAAGCCTGGAACGGTGTAAAGGTTGCACAATTATCAGACATCCATAGTGGCAGTTTTTGGAATAAAACCGCTGTTGAGGGCGGGGTAGATATGCTTATGAAAGAAAAGCCAGATGTTGTTTTTTTTACCGGCGATTTAGTAAATAACGAGGCTTCTGAAGTGGAAAAGTACCTACCCATTTTCAGCAAAGTAAAAGCACCTTTAGGTGTTTATTCTACATTGGGGAACCACGATTACGGTGATTATAAAAATTGGAGTAGTGAAAAAGCCAAGAAACAAAATCTACAAAATTTAAAAGAATCACACCAATTGATGGGATGGAATTTAATGTTGGATGAACATAAGATTTTATTTGCTGACAAAGAACCATTGGCAATCCTAGGAGTGGAGAACTGGGGTGCAGGCAGATTTGCTAAATATGGAGATTTAGGTAAAGCCTATAAAGGCACAGAGGATCTCCCAACAAAAATATTATTGTCCCACGATCCCAGCCATTGGGATGCCCAGGTAAGAAAAGATTTTCCTGATATAGACCTGATGCTTGCAGGCCATACGCATGGGTTTCAGTTTGGTGTGGAAGTAGGTGATTTTAAATGGAGCCCTTCTCAATATGTTTATAAACAATGGGCGGGTCTATATTCCGCAAATCAACAGCATTTATATGTAAACAGAGGATATGGTTATCTTGGCTATCCCGGTAGAATTGGTATTCCACCTGAAATAACAATAATAGAGTTAAAAAGTACTGCTTGATTTGCAGTAACTATTTTTAAAACCTTTTAGCTGCTATAGAAGTATAAAGAAGGGTAATAACCTTCTTTAATTAAACCACTTTTTATGCTTGTATTCTTGCAAGAATTAGATTCCGTCAAAATTAACGTCAAAGAACCCATTGCTCAAGTTACTTCAAAGTTAGAATCCTGGTTAGATGCTTTCATAGATATGCTTCCCAATATGTTGGTGGCTATTTTATTATTTATTGCATTTCTACTTTTAGCAAAATTAATAAAGAAAGTAGTATCCAAAATTTTTAGAAAAACTTCTGATAATAAGGCAGTAGAAAGCTTGTTAACAACAATTATCTACTATACAGTTATCGGTTTAGGGCTTTTTATAATCCTTGGTATTCTACACCTTGATAGGGCTGTTACATCTCTTTTAGCAGGAATTGGTGTTTTAGGTCTGGCTTTGGGTTTCGCTTTTCAGGATATAGCGGCCAATTTTATTGCAGGAATTATACTGGCTTTCCGTAAACCTTTTAAAATAGGAGATATAGTTGATCTTGAAGATTATATGGGAAAAGTTTCACGTACAAATTTAAGAGCTACTGTAATTTTAACATTTCAGGGACAGGAAGTTTATATTCCTAATAAGGAGGTGCTATCGAATCCAATTGTGAATTATTCTGCATTGGGTGAGCGACGAATTGATTTAACGGTAGGTGTTTCATATGGGGATGAATTAGAAAAAGTAAAAGAGCTGGTTCTTGATACTATTAAAAATCTAGAAGGGGTTATTCGGCAGGATGATATGATCTTTACTTACAGCGAGTTTGGCGACAGCTCTATTAACTTTGATATAAAGTTCTGGATTAAATATCCTGGTAATGTAAGTTTCCTTGATATGAGGTCAAATGCCATTATTGGAATAAAAGCTGCTTTTGATAAGTCTGATATCACTATTCCTTTCCCAATAAGAACTTTGGATTTTGGCATTAAAGGAGGTGAGAAGCTTTCTGAAATGAAAATTAATTCTTCTGAAAACACTACAAATAAATAATTATTCTAATTGTTTATTTGTAGTGAGTGTATATAAGTTTACTCCATAGTGATAAGGTGCATATCACCTACATAATTATTTAAAATGGCGCGTGAAAATTATAAACTTGGCAA
>JBEPWY010000404.1:0-3360 GCA_041642185.1 Marivirga sp. | reverse complement strand
TATATACCCATTTTGATCTTGTTCCATTACACGAGAGGATTCATTGAATCCATTGAGTTTTCTGATAAAAATTAAACCATTTTTAGTTTTTTTAAATAATGCCAATCCTTTATAATTTCCTTGAAGCACATATTCAGGATGACTCTTAAGCTCAACGAAAGTCCAGGTTCCTAAAATGGGACTTATTAAATTAGCTCTTCCATTAGAAATGCTATAAGCCCCATTATGATGGCCCATTATAGTTTCTTTGCCAATAGTATTAATACTATATACTTGACCTAATGAGTTTTCTACCAATTGTAATTTGGAATTTTGATCATTGATATTTTTATAGTATAGACCATTATTTGTACCATAATAAAGCGTGTCATTCTTTAATAATGCATCATACCCCGTACCGGGTAGTTCTTTTTGTTCATTAACATGGGTAAAGGGCAGGTTTAATTCAACCATTGAAATCCCATTATTGTGCCCCAACCACAGGTTTCCCTGTATATCTTCAAAAAGGGAAAGAATGCTTCGGTTTTCTATTCCTTTTCCTTTATTCAAGTGTAATTCTATAGCTCCTTTAGCATCAAGAATAATCACACCTTCATTTTGGGTTCCTATAGCAATATTTCCATTATTTAATCTTATTGCATGATTAATGGCAGCTTTCTCAAAAAATGACTGATTATTTTTTGACCATTTTATAATCCCATAAGTCGTACTGAGATAAATCCCTTCATTATTAGTGCAGATTAAAAGTTGATCATTTGATACAGGTAGGATACTTGTAATTGTTTTGTCCCTGAAAAATTCACCCTCATTTATCAATTTTAAGCTGTCTTCTGTTAAGATATGCAAACCTGTTTCTAATTGATTCACATAGACCTGATGATTAACCATATGGAAACTTTCAGGATCATACTTGGGATTGATAGCTTTGATAAATTCATCCTTCTGGTTAAAAATGAATATTTCTTCAAATGTGCAAAATATAATTTCTTCATTTCTTTGATAAATTCTCCATGTTTCATCAAAATTCCTATTAGCAGTAGGAAGTTTATTTGCTAAAGAAATGAATTTTAACCCACCCTTTTCATTAGGTATAAAATATCCGAAATCACCTTGTCCTGCTACATATATTTTTCCATCTGAATTAATAAAAATATATCTACATTTTGTTCCTTTTTCTAGTATATACCTATTCCATTGAGTACCATCAAACTCCAGTAAGCCAAAATTATTGGCAACATAAATTAATCCTTCTGAGCTTTGTGTTATTTTCCAGTTCTGAATACCGCCAACATAATCCTGACTTGAGTAATATTTACTAAATGGTAATCCTAAAGGTTTAAACTGTGCATAGACCCCAGTCATACCATTAAATAAGAATATAAATATCAGAACAATTAATTTCTTCATGCGTAAATTATCTTTATGACCTTAATTGCATGCCTTTTATATGATGATGTAATTTAAAATTAATCATGTAGTGTTTTGTAATTATTTTAAAACTATTAAAAATATCTACTAATACACTATTGAGCCCATTAAATTTTTGAGTTGATGTATTTTTGAGTAATAGTTTTTAATTATATGATGTAGTAATGATGTATTAATATATTTTGGATTTTGTAATTATAGCTTTTCATTTGGATCAATATAATATCGGTTTGGGATAAAATTCAACCTGCTGATTATAAACTAACAAATTGAAAACATAAAAAGTGGCTCCTATGAAACACAAATTATTCATTTTTCTATTTTTACTATCTGGGAATTTAGCCTTAGCTCAGAATACCGTAACTGGCACAGTTACTGATCAAAATGGGGAATCATTACCCGGTGTTAATATAATGAAGGTTGGCACTAGTGAGGGGGTTGTAACTGACCTTGATGGTAAATATTCGATTCAAGTTTCAGCTGGTGATATATTGAGATTTAGTTTTATCGGTTTTGATACAAAAAGTGTTGAAGTTGGAACCCAATCAGTCATTGATGTTTCTTTAGAAGAAAATATTTCTACATTAAGTGAAGTAGTAGTTTTAGGATATGGTAGTCAGAAAAAATCAGTGGCTTCAGCTGCTATTTCCACTGCTGATGTAGAAACCATGGAAAAATTGAGTGTACCTAATGTTGGCAGGTCTTTGCAAGGTTTGGTTAATGGAGTTACAGTTAGTGGTGTTTCAGGCCAACCTGGGAACAATCCAACCATCCTTATTAGAGGTGTGGGAAGTAATTCAAATAATAGGCCGTTAGTGGTTATTGACGGGTTACAAACACAGGTAGAGAATTTAAATGCACTATCTCCTAGTGATATTGAATCTATTCAAGTATTAAAAGATGCAGCATCTACTGCGATATATGGTACAAGAGGTGCCAATGGTGTTATAGTAGTAAAAACTAAAACGGGTAAGGCTGGACAGATGCAATTAAACTACAACGGATCATATTTTATCCAATCTGCATGGAAAATGCCTCAAATGCTTAATTCCGAACAATATGTTGACATCATAAATGAAAAATATGAAAATGGGAATACTAATTTACCACTAGGATTTCCTGAAAGAGGGACTACGCCAGCTATTGATACTGATTGGATGGATAGAATTTTTACTGATGGTAGTATTCAAAATCATAATCTCTCTATCAGTAAAGGTACTGAAGATGGACATTTGTTTGCCTCTATGACTTATACAGGTCAGGATGGAATTATTGCTCCTGAAAAATCATACTTTGACAGATTGACAGTAAGGCTTAATTCTGAAACAAGTGTGACCGATTTCCTCACTTTTGGACAGAATTTATCTGTTACAGCAACTAGGTCCAGCACTATTCCTGAAAATAATGAATTTGGAACTCCAATTGCTGATGCCATAGTTTATGATCCTTTAACCCCAGTTTTTGATGATAACGCGCAATTTGGATTTGCCCAATCTCCTTATGTTCAAAAAGAATATGTTAACCCTTTTAGCAGAGTATTTATAAATAATAACGAACAAAGTTCAGAACAAATATTTGGTAATGCTTTCCTTGAATTTAAACCTACCAGTTGGATTAAATTCAGAACTGATATAGGTGTTAATAGCTTTAATCAAATGACAGATACTTACTCTCCTGCATATCAACTTACACCGGCTTTTTTTAATGATAATAGTACTGTTGGAAATCAAAGTTATAGTAATTTCAGATGGCAGTGGGAGAATTATGTTACAGCAACCAAAGATTTTGGTTTGCATAGTATAGAAGCTGTTCTAGGTTCTACCGCAATAAGATTTACCGAGAAATTTTTTGGGGCTTCCGGTCAAAATTTACCTATAGAGGCGTTAGAGAATGAGAATCTAAGATATGTTAATTTAACTCCAGATTCTTCAA
>JBEPWY010000403.1:0-3367 GCA_041642185.1 Marivirga sp. | reverse complement strand
TATGTGCATCCCGGAAGTTCCTGAAGATTTATTTATGCAGGCTTTGTCGGAACTATTAAAAATAGACAGTAACTGGATTCCAACAAAAGATGGTACTTCCTTATATGTTAGGCCTTTCATTTTTGCAATGGACAACTATATCGGTATCAGGCCATCTGAAACCTATCGTTTTATGATTATTTCCTGCCCTGTAGGTGCATATTATAGTGAGCCTGTAAAAGTTAAAATTGAAACCACTTATACCAGAGCAGCGGAAGGTGGAACAGGATATGCAAAAGCGGCTGGTAATTATGCCGGAGCTTTATATCCAGCTAAACTGGCTCAAGAGGAAGGTTATCATCAACTATTGTGGACTGATGCAAAAGAGCATAAGTATATAGAGGAATCAGGAACCATGAATATTATGTTTGTGATCAATGATACTTTAGTTACTCCTGAAGTAAGCTCAACCATTTTAAAAGGAATAACAAGAGACTCAGTAGTAACTTTAGCCCGAGATTGGGGAATGAAGGTTGAGGAAAGAAAAGTGCCTGTTAGTGAAATTATTCAGGCCGCTAAAAATGGATCTTTAAAAGAAGCTTTTGGAGCAGGAACCGCCGCCACCATTGCACATATAAAAACCATTGGCTATGAAGGGATAGAGTATGACCTTCCTGCTGTTAATGAACGTAAGTTCTCTAATAAAGTATTGAAAGCATTAGATGCTATTAAATCCGGTGAAGCTGAAGATAAGTTTGGCTGGTTATATATGGTTTAAATTCATATAATTAAAAATATTTTGCCGTATGAACAAAGAGTTATACGGCTTTTTTATACAAAAATAAATTTCATTTTTTTTCACAAATAATATAAATCTTTGTCATTATGACTTCTGACCAACTGAAAGATTTAAAGGCTCGTGTTAATGCCTTGAGGGGGTATCTTTGACTACGATACCAAAGTAGAAGATATTAAAGAATTAGAATTGTTAACCGCCCAGCCAGACTTCTGGAATGATTCAGAAGCTGCAGAGGAGACCATGAAGAAAATTCGGGCGATAAAAGACTGGACAAAGCAGTTTGAAACGCTAAGCGATTTATACGGTGATGTAGAAACGCTTTACGAATTTTATGAAATGGCTGAGGCTACTGAAGCTGAAGTGACCAAAGCTTATGAAAAAGCAATGGACAAAGTGGAGGATCTGGAACTAAAGAAGATGCTATCTTCCGAGGAAGACCAGTTTTCTGCTATGCTTCAGATTAATCCCGGAGCCGGTGGTACTGAAAGTAATGACTGGGCTGGTATTTTGATGCGTATGTACATCATGTGGGGTGAATCCAATGGGTATAAGGTAAGGGAAGTGGATTTCCAGGAAGGCGATGTGGCCGGAGTAAAATCTGTTACACTTGAATTTGATGGTCCACAAGCTTATGGTTTCCTGAAATCCGAAAATGGTGTACACCGCTTAGTGCGTATATCACCTTTCGATAGTGGTGGCAGAAGGCATACTTCATTTGCTTCAGTGTATGTATATCCTGTAGTGGATGATACTATAGAAATTAATATTCATCCTTCAGAAATTGAACTCCATACCTCACGCTCAGGAGGCGCAGGAGGTCAGAACGTGAACAAGGTAGAAACTAAGGTGCAACTGACTCATAAGCCAACAGGCATTGTAGTTGTTTGTCAGGCTGGTCGTACCCAATTGGGGAATAGGGAAGAGGCAATGAAAATGCTTAAATCTCAATTATACCAGCGTGAGGTAGCCAAGCGAAATGAGGAACGTGATGTAGTGGAAGCAGGGAAGATGAAAATTGACTTTGGTTCTCAGATTCGAAATTATGTACTTCATCCTTATAAATTAATTAAAGATGCACGTACGGGCGTAGAGCGAACTGATGTTCAAAATGTGCTGGATGGCGATTTGAATGACTTTATTAAAGCATTCCTGATGGGCAGACAGGCAAAAGACGAACAAGAAAATTAAAAAAATAAAAGGGTGCTTCGGCGCCCTTTTTAAACCTGATTTCACTAAGAAAAGGGTCATTTTCTTAGTAATAATTTCTCAGTAAAGTACTTGCCATTTTTCAATATACTCACCAGGTAAAAACCATTTTTTAAATTACTTACATTAATAGCCCCTCTTTCATTGTTGGTAGGATAGGTTTCCAAATGTTTTCTACCATCTGAACCGTAAATTGTTAATTGGTCAAAATCCTGGTTAACAAATAATTGACCATGGTTAGGGTTAGGATAAATACGAATCTCTGATTTCCCTATTTCTTCCATATTGGACACTACCGTGCTTTCATCAATAAAAACTGGTCTCATCATGATGCTACCTTCCAGAAGTGTGTTACGCTCCCAGCTGCCACTTTGATTATAATATAAATTTTCAGCACTATTAGTGTTTTTATCAAATCCAACTGAGACTACTTCATCGTTTTCTTCCCTGTAGCCAATGTAAACAGTATTTCCAATAAATAATGGTTTTTCAAATTCAAAACGTTGGAATTGATTAATGCCAGGGGATTCGTTTACTATTACGTTTTGTGCAAACTTAATATCGTTAGGGTCATTAGATAATTTACTCCAAACCAATAAGGTAATGTTCTTTGTCCCTACATTTTGTGCAGAATTAGGTATATACATATCTATTGCACTCATATAATGCTCTCCTATTATATTAAACTCCTGAGCCAACTGATAATTTTTGGAGTCTAGTCTAATACTTGATTCGGCTGTTCCGTCATCAAGTGCATAGAAATTATGAAGGGGGTAAACAACTGATACAGTGTCATTGGATCTAAAGCTATATTCAGGATAATAAACAGTAGTACCATTAATGGTTTCGAAAAACAGACTATCATTTGTACCAAGATTCAAACTAAGTTCCAAATAAACTGAATCCTCTGTTTCAGCTTCCTTTAATAAATGATCTATAAGAATTTGTGGTTGTTTGCTTTGCGCTTTAAACAGAGCAGTATCCTGATTTTGCGTAAGGAAATTACCATTTACCTGGATAGAATCTATAATATAATTAGGTTTTAAACTGTCAATTAATGTTCCGAATATTTCTGTACCGAATAAAGGGTTGTTAGCATTTCCCGCCCAAAGGTTGTTGTAAATAAAACTGGTTTCCTGCAGGTTTTTTAAGAGCCACTCTTCATTTAAATGTTTTAACGGGATGGCATGGTGATTTTTGAAAATACTTCCAGGAGCTTTAGTAAAGGTTCTGTCTTCATATGAATCATAAGCATGATCCTGAGTATTAACCGGTGTATTTCCTTCATTTAAATAAATATAATCTAAATTAAAGACATCAAAATCTCCGGCCAGGTTACTGACTAATTCAAATTTAAACTGAAAGCCACTATGCAAGAACCTT
>JBEPWY010000402.1:0-3380 GCA_041642185.1 Marivirga sp. | reverse complement strand
AGCAAATTCTCTTGAGTTTTGGTAAACTTGATTCATATTTTAATTTATAATTTTTAAACACAACCAGCTGAGCTTGCAATAGGTTAGATCAGTTGAATAAGTAGAAGTTAAGAAGTCTAAATGACAAAACTATCTAGTAAACAGATTGAGCTGTTTATAATTTTCTGTCTCAATTAGTAATTTTTTTCTTTCCAATCCGCCCAAATAACCAGTCAATTGTCCTTGGGCTCCTACTACCCTGTGACAAGGAATTAGTATGGGTAAAGGATTTTTTCCAATAGCATTTGCTACAGCCCTTACTTTCTTTACATCTCCTAATTGCGCTGCAAATTTACCATAGCTGATGGTTTTTCCACATCCAATTTCATTTAATTTATTCCAAACGGAAAGTTGAAACTCTGTACCACTAAGTTCATAGGGGACTGTAAATGTCTTTCTCATCCCCTTAAAGTATTCTTGTAACTGCTTACCAAGCATGGCTACCACAGCAGGTTTAATACCTTTGTTCGAATGATCTGTTTCGGAAAATGAAATAGAGCTTATTTTTCTTTGTATCAAACCTACTTTTAAAACACCTATTGGAGATGTTATGTAATAATTATTGAGTGACATAATTTTCCTGATGAAGCCCTAGCCATTTTAATGCATTTTGGCCGAGTAATTTATTTTTAATTTCATCGCTCAACCTACTTTCTTCTATCAGCTTGCCAGGCTCCAGTTCTCCTAAAGGAAAAGGGTAATCTGTCCCCAATGATATCATGTCTTCTCCCATTGTTTTTACCAAAAACTCCAGGCTGTTAGGGTCGTGTACCAATGAGTCGACATAAAACTTGCCAATATAATTTCGAGGATGATGCGGATTATCTATGGCGCATAGATCTGGTCGTACATCAAAACCATGGCCGACCCTCCCAATGGTGGCCGGAAAAGACCCGCCTCCATGTGCAAAGGCAACTTTTAGGTTGGGCAACCTTTCAAATACACCGCCAAATATCATAGAGCATATAGCTCTTGAAGTTTCAGCAGGCATGCCCACTAGCCACGGAAGCCAATATTTTTTCATTTCATCTTTACCCATCATATCCCATGGGTGTATAAATATTGATGCACCTAAATCTTCTGCTGCTTGAAACACAGCAAAAATTTCCGGAGCTTCCAAATTCCAATCGTTGATATGGGTGCCAATTTGAACGCCGGCCAATCCCAACTCTTTCACACACCTTTCCAATTCTTTAATGGCAAGATCGGGCGCCTGCATGGGCAGAGTACCCAAACCAATATACCGGTCAGGGTAACGTGCTACTACAGAAGCAATATGATCATTAAGGATCATAGATAAATCCAGTGCATGATGAGGTTTGGCCCAATAACTAAACATTACGGGCACAGTAGAGAGCACTTGTACATCTACATTGTGATGATTGCAACTTCTGATCCGTACTTCCGGGTCCCAGCAGTTATCTTCTACTTCACGAAAGAATTTATCATCCATCATCATCCTGGCACAACAGGGTTTGTGATGCTCTAAGCTGATAAAACCACCGTATCCATACCTTTTTTTTAAATCAGGCCATGTTTTAGGCAAGATGTGCGTATGAATATCTATTTTTAAAGGTCTTTTTTGTGCTATTTCATTATCTTTTTCCATTTCAAACAAATCTTGGATCCGTCTCCATTACATGCCCGCAATTGTTGCAGGTCCTTAATTCTTCTGAGCCGTAAAATTCTTTAAATCTTGGTATAAAATCTTTTTCAATATCTTCTAGAGGGAAATACGTTTCATGTAATTTATTATTGCATTTATCGCAAAACCACATTAAACCATCTTTCATAGGCGTACCTTTTCTTTTCCGCTCTACTACCAGGCCAATTGAGCCCTCTTTACGGATAGGGCTATGGGGCGTTCCGGCCGAGCATAAAAACATATCTCCAGGGCCTAAATCCATGGATACTGCTTTGCCTTCATCCTGAACTTTAACCGTTATTTGTCCTTCTAACTGATAAAAAAGCTCCTCAGTTTCATTGTAATGGTAATCTTTTCTGGCATTAGGGCCGGCTACTATCATTACTATATAATCATCCGACTCGGTATAAAGATTTTTATTTCCAACCGGTGGTTTCAGTAGTTCCCGGTTCTCATCTACCCATTTATTCAGGTTAAAAGGTTTATTAATAGCCATGCCTTCAATAATTTAATATGTGAATTACCAACTAAAAAATCAGCTCTGATTTTGTTTATCTTTTAAATTTAGTGAAATTAAGACTCAGAATAAAGTCTCTAGAAAAATTATCCTTAAAGGAATTATTAAAAGTTCAAGGAGATAATTCTGATCTTGAATAGAGAGATTTTTTAAAGCTATAATATTGAAATAAATATAAAATGGATTTACAATTAACAGGTAAAAGAGCAGTGGTGTGTGGAAGTACAGCAGGAATAGGAAAGGCAATTGCTATTGCGCTAAGCAATGAAGGCGCTGCAGTAACTTTAATGGCCCGCGATAAAGATAAGCTTGCTAAAGTTAAAGGAGTATTACCTACAAAAGAAAGACAAGATCACCATATCATTGTGGCGGATTTCAATGATCCGGAAACGGTAAAAAGAGAAATCAATGAATATTGTAAGTCAAACAGGGTGGATATCCTGATCAATAATACAGGAGGCCCTAAGCCCAACCCTGTAAATGAGTCCTTAGCCAGTGATTTTTTGCAGGCTTTTCAACAGCACCTGATTTGTAATCAGCATTTAGTACAGGCTGTTTTTCCGGGGATGAAGGAGGCTGGTTTTGGCAGGATAATCAACATCATTTCTACCTCGGTAAAACAGCCCATTGCCAACTTAGGAGTTTCCAATACTGTTCGTGGGGCAGTAGCCAGCTGGTCCAAAACACTCTCTAAAGAGTTTGGAGGTTATGGAATAACGGTTAACAATGTGTTACCTGGATTTACTATGACAGGAAGATTGGAGTCGCTTATTCAAAAGAAAAGCAAAGATTCCGGCAAAAGACTTGAGGAAGTAAGTACCGACATGCACAAACAAATTCCGGTAGGAAGATTTGCAGAGCCACAGGAAACTGCTGATGCGGTAGTGTTTTTAGCTTCACCCAAAGCCTCCTATATTAATGGAGTGAACTTACCTGTGGACGGCGGTAGATTGGATTGTCTATAAAAAATGGAGAAAATACAAAACTATATTAATGGAGAGTTAAGAGCGCCGGCATCCGGGAAGTATCTGGAGAATATCAATCCAGCTACTTCAGCTGTTTTTTCATTGGTGCCGGAATCCTGTCAACCAGATTTAGAAGAGGCTATTGAAGCGGCTCAAAAAGCATTTAAAGAATGGAGCCAAACCGATGTAACGGAAAGAGCAGCCATAATGGTGA
>JBEPWY010000401.1:0-3402 GCA_041642185.1 Marivirga sp. | reverse complement strand
GTAGAGTCGTTTTTTGGGTCGTCCTGCTTTTTCCAATAGTCCTCCCAGTTTTTGCCATTATCCAGCGCCCATTGTTTGGTGGCTGAAATATAACCGATGGGTGCATCGAGCCATACATATAATTTTTTTCCTTCAGCCTCCTTCAAAGGTACATCTACTCCCCAATCCAGATCGCGGGTCATAGCGCGGGGCTGTAAACCGGCTTTTAACCAGGAGCTGCATTGGCCGTACACATTCGGTTTCCATTGGCCCTTTTTACCCTCAACTAACCACTTTTCCAACCACTCCTGGTATTTATCCAAAGGTAAAAACCAGTGCTTAGTGCTTCTTAGCTCAGGTTTTTTACCGCTTAAGGTTGAAACAGGGTTAATTAAATCCGTTGAACTTAACGAACTGCCGCATTTTTCGCATTGGTCGCCATAGGCGCTGTCATGACCGCATTTAGGGCAAGTACCGGTAATATAGCGGTCGGCCAGGAATTGATTATATTCCTCATCATAATATTGCTCGCTTTCTTTTTCAACAAATTCACCTTTGTTATATAAATTGGTGAAAAACTCCTGAGATAATTCATGGTGGATTGGTGCAGAAGTTCTGTGGTACATATCAAAGCCAATTCCGAATTTCTCGAAAGTGCTTTTGTTTAATTCGTGGTATTTATCAATAATTTGTTGCGGACTAATTCCCTCTTTTTTAGCGCGGATGGTAATGGCCGCTCCATGCTCATCGCTTCCGCACATAAAAGCCACGTCTTTCTTTCTGAGGCGCAGGTATCGTACAAAAATATCTGCCGGTAAATAAGCTCCGGCTATATGACCAATATGTAAGGGGCCGTTGGCATAAGGCAGTGCCGCTGTGATAGTATATTTGGTATTCTTTAGTTTCATTGTAAGGTATTTGACGCAAATATAGTAAGATAAATGAGGGAAGAGGAAAGATGATGGATGAAAAATACTGATAGCCTCATCAATTGAACTGATTAGGGGCAGCTTCAATAATAATTGCCTAATTATTATTGACGACTATTATTTCTAACATTTTCATAAGTCTGTGGTTCAAAGTTTGAATTGTTCGATCGCCATCTTTCAATAAGGATTAATAAAATTTACATTTTATTTCGGCCAATTATCATAGCTATTCCGTAAAAACCAGCTAAACCTTTCTCATTTTAATAAGTCCTTTATATATTAAGCTGATTTTAAATGAGTTGATTTAAACGAACTTTTTCAAATTTCTATTTAAGTAACTATGCAAACCGAATTACGAGAAATCAATAAAATATTAGTAGCCAACAGAGGAGAAATAGCTATCAGAGTTTTGAGAGCAGCCTCAGAATTAAGAATCAGAACAGTAGCCCTTTATACTTTTGAAGACCGCTACTCATTACATCGCTATAAAGCAGATGAAGCTTACCAGATTGGTAAAGATGACGATCCCCTTAAGCCTTACCTCGACATTGAAGAAATTATAAGTTTAGCCAAGCATAAAGGAATTGATGCCATTCATCCGGGTTATGGATTCCTATCCGAAAACGTAAAATTTGCCCAAAGATGTAAGGAAGAAGGCATTATTTTTATAGGTCCTGAACCTGAAGTAATGCAAAGCCTGGGCGATAAAGTAGCCGCTAAAACCATTGCAACTAAAGCTAATGTGCCTGTTATACAGGATAGCCAAAAGGATTTGGTGGATACAGAAACTGCGCTGGCCGAAGCAAATAGGATTGGATATCCTATTATGGTAAAAGCTGCTTCAGGTGGCGGAGGAAGAGGAATGCGTATTGTCAGAAATGATACGGATTTGAAAAAATCATTTTCTGAAGCCAAAAATGAAGCGGCTAATGCTTTTGGAGATGACACCGTTTTCCTGGAGAAATATATAGAAGAGCCTAAGCATATTGAAGTGCAAATAATGGGTGATAATTATGGCAATCTGGTGCATTTGTACGAGAGAGATTGTTCGGTTCAGAGGAGATTTCAGAAAGTAGTGGAAATAGCACCTTGCCTAACCCTGGCACAGGAAACAAAAGACAAAATATATGAATATGCCTTAGCCATTACCAAAGAGGTAAACTATAATAATGTGGGTACAGTAGAGTTTCTAGTGGATAAGGAAGAAAATATCTTCTTCATTGAAGTAAATCCACGTATTCAGGTAGAGCATACCATTACGGAAGAAATTACCGGTGTTGATATTGTGCGTTCTCAAATTTTGATTGCAAGAGGATTTGCATTGGGTGATCCAAGAATATTTATCACTCAACAGTCCGACATACAATGCAATGGTTTTGCCATACAATGCCGTATTACCACTGAAGATCCCGAGAAAGGATTTAAGCCCGATTATGGAACCATTATTGCCTACAGAAATGCAGGTGGTTTCGGTATAAGAATAGACGAAGGAAGCTCTTATCCGGGTGTTACCATTTCCCCTTTCTTTGATTCCATGCTGGTGAAAATTTCAGCCTCAGGTAGAACTTTAAGAGGAGCAGCTCAAAGGCTCCACCGTGCTTTAAGAGAGTTCAGGATCAGAGGTGTGAAAACCAATATAGGCTTTTTGGAAAATGTGATTTCCCACCCGACTTTCTACAATGGAGAGTGTACGGTGAAGTTTATTGACGACCACCCGGAGCTGTTCGAAATATCTAAAAAGTTTGACAGAGGAACAAAAACGCTTCGCTATTTAGCCAATGTGACTGTTAATGGGCATCCTGATGTGAAATTTAAGGATGAAAATAAAGAGTTTAGAGCACCTAAAATTCCTGATTTTAATAAATATGAGGCCTACCCTAAAGGCACAAAGAATAAATTAATTGAATTGGGCCCTGAAGGATTTTCTCAATGGTTGAAGAACGAAAAGGCTATTCATTATACCGATACCACTTTCAGAGATGCGCATCAATCACTATTAGCCACTCGCATGCGAACAATTGACATGATGAAAGTAGCTGAAGGTTATGCGAAAAATAACCCGCAAATATTTTCAATGGAAGTATGGGGTGGTGCTACCTTTGATGTCTCTATGCGCTTTCTAAAGGAAGACCCATGGGACAGATTGGCTAAATTCAGACGAGCCATTCCTAATATATTATTGCAAATGTTATTGAGAGGTTCCAATGCGGTGGGCTACAAAGCTTATCCGGATAACCTGATTGAGCAATTTATTATTAAGGCAGCTGATACAGGTATTGATGTGTTCAGGATTTTTGATTCACTCAACTGGCTGGAAGCTATGAAAGTGAGCATTAAAACGGTGCGTGAAAAAACCAATGCGCTTGCAGAAGCATCTATTTGCTATACAGGCGACATATTAGACCCTAATCAGAAAAAATACACTTTAGATTATTATGTAGATTTTGCTAAACAGCTGGAAGGCGAGGGCGCACATATTATTGCTATTAAAGAT
>JBEPWY010000400.1:0-3407 GCA_041642185.1 Marivirga sp. | reverse complement strand
AAGCTTTCGCCATATTTCACAATACCAGACTCAAGCATCTCACGAAGCAAATCATTTCCTTCACGAGTTCTTTCACCAACACCTGCAAATACAGATAAACCACCGTGGCCTTTGGCAATATTGTTAATTAATTCCTGGATCAATACTGTTTTACCAACACCGGCACCACCAAACAAACCAATTTTACCACCTTTTGAATAAGGCTCAATCAAATCAATCACCTTAATACCGGTATATAATACTTCAGAGGAAGTAGTTAAATCCTCAAATCTTGGAGCTTGTCTGTGAATAGGTAATCTTGTTTTACCTTCTGGTTGACTGATACCGTCAATTGCCTCTCCAATAACATTGAAAAGACGACCTTTAATGTCATCACCTGTCGGCATTGAAATTGGGGATCCGGTGTCCTCTACATCCATACCTCTGGTTAAACCTTCAGTTCCATCCATTGCGATGGTTCTAACTCTGTCTTCACCAAGATGCTTCTGACATTCTAATACAATTACTGTACCATCGCCTTTAGTTACTTTAAATGCATCTAAAATGTTTGGTAGTTTTGAGCCTTCAGCTTCAAAACTTACATCTACTACCGGGCCAATTACTTGGGTAATTTTACCAATATTTGCCATATTTTATTATTTATGATAAATGAATGCTGTATTCTTTCAGGGTGCAAATCTAACCCTTAATTCATTTATAACAAAGCTTTTTATAATAGCATTCACCTTAATATGTGTAATTTTAATCTAAATTGAATGAATAGCATTTGCCTGTTTTTATTATTAGCATTTATATAAAGGATTTTCCGTTCATGGAATTATACTTCAAAAACGAACAATTATAAATTTTTGTGTGTTAATTTCGTCTATAATTAAATGTTTATACATATATGAAATAGCCATAAACCAGAGAATAACCACCGAGAATGATTATTAGATGTGAAAGTGACGGTTGTTAAACTTAGTGGTAGTTGGGCTATTCCATGTGACCTTTAAAAATAAATATACACATGAAAAAAATAATTTTAAGTATTATCATATTGTGTTTCGTTATGTTTTCATCTCATGATACTTTGGCACAATTATTTGGTAAAAAGAACAATGATGCAAAATCAGAAAAGACGGCATCTAAAGACAAATCCCCTTTTAAAAAATATTCCAGTGTAATAACCAAAGAGGCTGTTACTGATGAAGGTTTATTTACCTTTCATAAAGTAGACGATAAATATTATTTTGAAATTCCTGATAGCATTTTAGAGAAAGAAATTTTAATTGTTTCACGCATATCAGGACATGTGAAAGGATTAAATTTCGGTGGTGCAGGAATGAAGTCCAGGCCGCAACAGGTGATTAGATTTCAAAAAAAGGATAATCAGCTATTGATACGCTCGGTATCTTTTAATTCTGTGGCTGATGAAGAAGATCCTATCTATAAATCAGTAAAGAATAATAATTTTGAGCCTGTTATTCATGCTTTCAAAATTGAAGCGATAGGAAAAGATTCTGCTTCTTATGTTATAGATGTAGAAGATTTTTTCACTTCAGATGTTCCCATGATTGGAGGAATGTACGACTCCCAAAGAAAAAGTTTTAAAATATCAGGTGTAGATAAAAGCAGATCTATGATAGTTTCAGGAAAAGCTTTTCCTGAGAATGTTGAAATTCGTCATATTTTAACATATAAAGGTGGTGAATTACCCGATAACCAATTAACGGGGGCTCTGTCACTTGAGCTTAACCAATCCATGATTTTATTACCGGAAGAGCCAATGGTACCAAGAAACCATGATGACAGAGTAGGTTATTTCTCGATCCAGCAAATTGATTATTCAAAAGATGAGCAAAAGGCTGCCAGAAACAGGTTTATTACTAAATGGAGATTGGATCCTTCAGATTGGGAAGCATTTAACAGAGGAGAGGCAGTTGAGCCGGTAAAGCCTATTGTTTATTATATAGACCCTGCTACACCTTTAAAATGGAGAAAAGCAATTAAGCAGGGTGTTGAAGATTGGCAACCGGCTTTTGAAAAAGCAGGTTTAAAAAATGCTATTATCGCAAAAGATGCACCAACTAAAGAAGAAGATCCTGATTGGAGTCCTGAAGATGTAAGGTATTCAGTGATCAGATATATTGCCACTGATATCCAAAATGCTCAGGGTCCGCATGTACATGATCCACGTACTGGAGAAATATTAGAAAGTGATATTCTATGGTATCATAACGTAATGAATTTATTAAGAAACTGGTACTTTATTCAGACAGCTGCTGTGAACCCTGAAGCCCAGAAGATTAAGTTTGAAGATGATTTGATGAGCGAATTAATCAGGTTTGTGGCTGCTCATGAGGTGGGCCATACTTTAGGTTTGCCACACAATATGGGGTCAAGCGTTGCGTACCCTATTGATTCTTTACGATCAGCTGAATTCATGAAAACTCATGGAGTAGCTCCTTCTATTATGGATTATGCCAGGTTCAATTACGTAGCACAGCCGGGAGACAACATTACTAATTTCTTCCCTAAAGTAGGGGAATATGATGATTGGTCCATTGTATATGGCTACAGACCTATTGCCAATATAGAGTCACCTGAAGAGGAAGAAGAGATTTTAAATGAGTGGATTCTTGAGAAAGCAGATAATCCTTTGTACCGTTATGGTCGCCAGAGAGGTAATCCAACTGATCCTTCTGCACAAACTGAAGACATTGGCGATGATTCCATGCTAGCTTCTGAATTAGGTATTAGAAATCTGAAGAGAATTGCAGAAAAACTATTAGTTTGGGGAATAGAAGAAGGTAAAAATTATGATGAATTACAGGAGCTTTACAATAATGTAATTGGACAATTTAATCGCTACATGGGCCATGTTACGGCCAATGTGGGTGGTATTTATGAGTATTACAAAACGTCTGATCAGGAAGGGGTAGTTTATTCACATGCCAGCTTGGATAAGCAAAGAAGAGCTGTTGAGTTTTTGAATACTCAGTTATTTGTTACCCCTGAGTGGATTATTGATCCGGCCATCCTAAACCGTATCGAAGAAGAAGGTATAGTAGATAGAGTTAAAGCTCTTCAAACTAGAACTTTAACAAATTTGGTTTCTAAAGATAGAATCAAAAGAGTTTTAGAAAACGAAGCCTTAAATGCTAATAATGCTTATGCTGCTACAGTATTAATGGATGATTTAAGGAATGGTATTTTTAAGGAATTAAGAACAGGTTCTGAAATAGATACTTACCGAAGAAATCTTCAGAAAACTTTAGTAGAGCATTTAGGTGTCATTTTCAATTCTGATGATAAAGATATACGTGCTACTGATATTCCTTCATTGTCAAGAGGTAATTTAGTGACGTTAAAAGCAGAAATCAATAAAGGGTTAACGAGGCAATCAGACCAAATGTCACGTTATC
>JBEPWY010000399.1:0-3415 GCA_041642185.1 Marivirga sp. | reverse complement strand
CGGGTGCAAACATTTTATCTCTGAAATCCTGTTAATACCACCACTGGATTTTTTATAAACTACAAGTTCCAGTAAAGTGAGGGGCTGAAATAAGGCAATTTTATTTTTAGCTTTTTGTTTCCTTACACCGTTTTCAATATAGGATTGTATGCCGAATTTTTCAGTATAAATATGTACAATTACAGAACTCTCTCCGTATTTGATATGATTGAGAACAATACCGCGGCTTTTATGTAACATAGCTAGTAAACAACCGCAAATTTGCCCTGATAGGTTTCTGTACCATCAATATTTATTGAAAAAATTAGATAAACACCTCTTTTCGCACGAAATCCGGAGTAATTATTTAAATCCCAATGAAAAGTACTACCATTTGCGTGACCTTTATGAATCACATTTCCTGCTATATCTGTGATCATTATTTCATTGTTGTAAGCAAGTCCTCGAATAGTTACTGTATTATCTGTTGATAAACGCACAGGATTTGGGAATACTTCCACATCAGCATGAGTAGCTGTTGCACGGGTAGCATCTGTTCTATAGGAAAGAAGTTGATTTTCTGTGGCAATAAAAACTTCACCTGTAAAAGGATTTACCACCATTTCCTGGATATTATTTTCAGGTAAAGGACTATTTTCCTTCCTGAAATTTGCTAAATTCTCATTTAAATCTTCATCAAAAAGCCAAAGGCCATCACGGGTTGCCATCCATTTGCGGTTACCCCCATCAATGGTAATATGATTTACCTGTATCCCATCAAAAAGGAAATACCCTTCAAAAATTGGTTGGATAGCATCAATATTTTCCCCTGCCAATACACCATTATAACTATTGAAAAAGCCAGCACCTTTATCAGTTCCAATCCATAGATTTCCCGATAAATCAAAGCTTAAATTAGTAATATAGTTCCCCGATAAATTACCGTTACCTATTGAAGAAGTAAGTATCCTCGATTGATCGCTGTTTTCGTTGAAAACAAATATGCCTTCATTTGTGGCGAAGTATTTATCCCCATTGAAAATAATCTCGAAATCATTGATTTTCAATGCAGGGTTGATGGCTGGGCTATACTTTACATCATCAGTTGTATTATATAATATGAGACCATTATTTTCATTTCGGCCTGCAATCCATATTTTAGCCTCAGAATCAATTGCCATTGTTTCCCAAACAATATTTAAAGTGTCAATATTAAACCTAAGTGCTGAAATATTCTTTGTGTCCCAGCTATATATGCCCTGCTCTTCACTCAGAAATAGGCCATTGCCGCTAATCAAATCCAACTCTGCATCAATAAAAAATGGAAGTGTATTTTCTTCAATATCTTCACCCACATAATTCCATCTGCCTTCAAAAAAGTATGAAAAACCAGGGAAAGATTTATTCATACTTAAAGTATAACCTTCCAGCTGTCTTAATATTTCAGGATCACCTTTTGGTCCCTGAGGTTGAAAAGCTTTAAAGGAGCTTTCATCATACTTTACTAAGGATTTACCGGAATCTGCCAGAAATATATCATTTGAAGAGCTAAGCAAATCCATCAACCCAGCTGATTCAGGATAAGTCAATTCAAGATTAAAGCTATTGTTTTGATATAAGTATGCTTCATTTTCTGCTAACAGCCATAAGTTACTTGAATCGATTATAATATTGTTAATTCTTCTTAAACTTTGAAAAACCGTGTCCCAAGCAAGTGTGTTTTTTCGATAGACTATGTTATTATTACCTAAACCAAATATTTCACCTTCGTAAAGAACCGTTTTTTGCAAGGCAACTTTTTCTCCGTTACTTAAGGGGTATTGCTGCCAGTTTTGGAAATCTTTTAGGTTTACTTCCGGAGCTAATGATCCTTTCAATAAGCCTTCTGCTGTGCTTAAATAAATATTCTCAGCACTCACACTTATATGTGTAATAGAAAGCCTGTTGCCTGCAGAACCAAGGTTGCTATAAAAATCAATTAACTTATTTTCGGCGCTATTGTATAGCACTACCCCAAAATCTGTTGCCAGATAAGTAATGCCACCCTGGTATGCTATAGCGTTTATTTGTTTTGATCCGGAAATATCAGATTGTTTGATTTCCAGAAATGAATTGATTTCAAACTCCTGATCAATAAGATCCAAATAGCCTTCTTTATAACCTATAAGCAACCCTTTTCCTTCGGGTATAGAATGCATTGATGTTATATGCATACTGCTTAAACCTGTGGCGGTGCTTAAGGGGTTTAAAGTTTCATCTTCTTTATCGTAATAAAAAACGCCATTTGTACCTGCCGCAAATATTTTACCATCAAACTCACTTAACAATTTAGTACTGCTATAATCGGTATGGCTTCTCCAGCTACCAACCGCTATGTTCTGTGCTTTTAAGGCGAAGGATGCAAGTATTAAAATTATGAGGAGCTTAATATGCATAAGGTTTAAGTATTCAAATTTTCTGAAGCCGTAGATAATATATCAGATAATAATTGATTATCATTTTAAAAAGCATCTTCTGCAGCGTGGCTCATAATGATCTTTTTCTCCAAGCATTACTTTTTGCTTTTCCTCCGATAGCCGGTAGGAATAGGTGGCTATTCCACCACATTGAGCACAAATAGCATGTACTTTAGTTACATATTCTGCTGTAGCCATTAATTCAGGAACGGGCCCGAAAGCCTTTCCACTGAAATCCATGTCCAAACCTGCAATAATTACTCTTTTACCCTGATTAGCTAAAGTATTCACTACTGAAACTATTTCCTGATCAAAAAATTGTGCTTCATCTATGCCTACCACATGTGAGTTACCCGCCAGCAATAGTATATCTTCGGCGAAATCTACAGGAGTAGATCTTATGCTCGATTGATTATGAGACACTACCTGCATTTTATCATAGCGGGTATCTATTTTGGGCTTAAATATCTCTACACGCTGCTTAGCAATTATGGCCCTATTTATCCTTCGGATCAATTCTTCAGTTTTACCGCTAAACATGGAGCCGCAGATTAATTCAATCCATCCCTTGCCTTTCAGATTTCCGGCTTCTTCCCTTCCTATATGTGGTTCTACAAACATTTTTAATCTGAATAATCCATGTGTGGAAACTTATTTTTATCTGCTACTTTAATTTTTATGTTGCCTAAAACTTTGGTCTGACAACTTAATCTTTCATTTGGGGCTAGCCTGCCTTGTTCCCTATATTTAATTTCCGGCTCAGTTAAATCGCTTAAGTTCTCCAAACCTTCCAAAACTATCATTTTACAGGTAGTACAACGGCCTTTCTTACCGCAGGCATGCATCCAATCAATAAAATTTTCGTGTATTAGTTCTAATGCAGTTTTTTCTAGACTATTACTTATTATCTTGCGTTCATTAAGATTAGTAATGTGAATTTCAGGCATATTACAATATTTACAAAAAAAGTAAAATAAATA
>JBEPWY010000398.1:0-3433 GCA_041642185.1 Marivirga sp. | reverse complement strand
ATGTCTGGTGCATATAACTATTCAAATATACCAGAAAACGCTGCACCTGCTATCCTTTTTGAACATATTGCTCAGGAAAATATTACTTTAAAGGTAAAAGGGACAAATGGATCCATTAATGATTTTATCATTAAAAAAGACGATAAAAGAGACTTAAACATCATTTTTAATGCCGGAACATTGTTTGAAACGATTAATGTAGGGCAAATAATAGCAGCTGATAAAAAAGAGGTTAATGGAGTGAATACCATAGTAATTAATAATGGTAATAATCAGGATTTAAACATTCTGATATCATCCCGTATTCATCAAGCGTTTTCAGCTAGCTTTTAATATATTGGAAGAAATAGACGATATTGAAAACGAATTAATAAAAGGTTGTATTAAGGGCAACAGAAAAAGTCAGGAAGAACTTTACAAAAGGTTTGCCCCTAAAATGTATACAATCTGCCTGAGTTATGCCAGCGACAGAGATGGTGCTATGGATATACTACAGGATGGTTTTATTAAAGTTTTCAAGAATATTAGTAAATTTAATAAAGACGGTGTTCTTGAAGCATGGATAAGGAGAATCATGGTTAACACTGCCATAGATTATTACCGCAAATACAAAAAAGAAATGGCTTTTCTAGATTCAACGGATATTCAATTAGCGGATCAGGGGCAGGAAAGTATTATGTCGAAATTAGGGCTCGAGGATCTGCTTTCACACCTCAACAGATTGCCTGAAGGTGCCAGAATGGTATTTAATTTATATGCAGTAGAAGGTTATAATCATAGAGAAATAGCAAAGAAACTTAATGTGTCAGAGGGTACTTCAAAATCCCAGTTTAACAGGGCTCGCACATTACTGAAAGAATGGATAGGGGCGGTGGAAGGATGAAAGATAATTTCACCATATGGATCAAAAATAAAATTAATGGAGGCTCAATAGAGCCCCCTAAAGAGGCATGGTCCAATATATCCAATAAATTAGATATAGAGGATAGCTGGTCGCCGATTAACAAAAAATTAGATATTGATCAGGTTTGGGGAAGGCTGGACTATCAGCTTGACAAGGATTTGAAGATGAAACGCTACGAAAGGATGACTTATGCGCCTTTGTTGCTATTACTTTTGCTCCTGGGCTGGAACACTGCCAATAATCAATTATTTACTGAAGAGCAAAACAACAATGTCATTTCTGAAATTTCAGAAAACAGGTCTGAATCAATTACTTCTAAAGAAGATGACCAGCAATTAAAGGATAAATCCCTCCAGTCAGCAAATACAGAGAATCTGAAATCGTCAAAAGAAAAAGTTACTACAACTCAACAGGTTTTTGACAAAAAAATAAATACTGCTAAAAAAATCTCTAAAAACAACAATATTTCTATCGAAGGCAATGATACTCTTACGGAAAGAAAAGTATCCCTGCCAAATAAAAACACAAATTTAATAAACAACGAAACACCTGATTTATTTAAAGAAAGAGATATAATTGCTGCTCAATCAGCAATATTGATTGCAAAATTAAACCCTATCGAAGCTAATCTTGGTTATGACTCCATTCCTTTAGAACAAAGATCACTTGATTATATAGTGATAGAAGAAGAATTAAAATCTGAAGATAAAGTAGAAAACTATTGGTATACAGCAATAGGTTTATCAGCTAACAGAAGCTGGCTAAATGATAACCGCTTAAAAAGAGCTACCGAAGGCTCTCAGCTTTACAAAGCTACAGGCGCAAACAACCTTTCTGCCAACATACAATTAGGGTATGTTTTAAACGACAATTGGGCAATTCATTCAGAAGCCATTATTTTAGGAAGAGTCGGCCAGGAATATGGGGAATACATAAATGGAAAATACAGGAATGGCAGTATAGATGTAAATTATAACGGCTTGAAAATTGGTGTCCGAAGAAGCCTTCCGGCCTTTATATTACCAGGAGAGAAAAATAGAAATTATATACTAGCAGGCATTTATGGCAATCATATCTATGCTGTAAATCAATTTGAAGGCATCAGTATCAATAATGAGTCCAATAGCTTTAACCTGACCAACAATTACAAAAAGCTGGATATGGGAATATGGGGCGGCATAGAACTAAATCGTAAACTAAACCGAGACTTTGAACTGGGTGCTGTGTTAAGCTACAGATATGGCCTTAATAATATCTATAGTGGTGAAGATGGTATACCTTCCTATCTCAGAAAAACCAATACATCGGAAATAAGCCTTACATTATTTTTAAGAAGAAACTTTAAATAATTATTTCCTTACTCTTCCAACCCTTTTGATTTCGGCTTCGTCATGGGTGAAATCATTAAAAGTAAAATTATGAAAAACCAAAATAACCTATTATCAAAATTGTCGCTATTCGTCTTCTTTATAGCAGCCACATTTTTTATTGCTTCATGTGATAATAATGAAGCCAGCGGAGATGGCCGATTTGTATTAAATGTTACCGATGCACCTGTTGACGATGAAAATGTAACAGGAGTTTATATCACCTTTACAGGTATTGAGTATCAAATTGAAGGTGAAAGCTGGCAACAAGCAGAAGGTTTTGGAGAGCCTGTTACTATTAACTTATTAGAACTTCAAAATGGTAAAACAGAACTATTAGGAGATTTTAATGCAGGTTCCGGTAACTATACAGGGCTAAGATTTAAATTAGATGCCTCCCAGACAGATGGTGCCCTTGCATCCAATGCAGGTTGTTATATAACGTTTGCTGATGGTTCAGAAACACCTTTATTTGTTCCAAGTGGAGCGCAAACAGGTTATAAAGCTGTTGGGAATTTCACTGTACCTGTAAACGGAACAGTAGAAGTTACTGCTGATTTTGACCTAAGAAAATCTGTTGCAAAAGCTGGAATAACAGGTAAATACTTATTAAAGCCTACAATCAGAGTAATTGTGAACAATCAGGCTGGAGATATTTCAGGTTTAATTGCTAATACTTCAGACAGTTTGAACTATGTAGTTTTTGCCTATGAAGCAGATACATACACTGAAAGTGAAAGTGCTGACCCTGAGCCTGAGCAAATAAGATTCCCTAACGCGGTTTCAAGTACTGGCGCTGAAGTTGACGGGTCTTATAAATTGGCATTTTTAGCCGCAGGTGAATATGATCTTGTATTAGTATCAGTAGATATTGAAGAGAACGTAAATGTTGTAACGATTACAGAAGGTGTTTCAGTAGAAAGCAATAACACCACTCGACTGGATTTTGAATTATAAAACATCATATTAAATTAGTTTAAGGTTGATAAAGGAGTGGGGTTTTTCCCTCTCCTTTTTTTATGACTATCAATTAACTATTAAAAATAAAACTTATTAGGAAATTAAAATCACATACTAGCTGACTGTGATTGATTTCCTATTCAAACTCAAGCTTCCTAACTAACACTATTTTTACACCTGCCGATAAAACTTTTTTATACTT
>JBEPWY010000397.1:0-3436 GCA_041642185.1 Marivirga sp. | reverse complement strand
GATTCCATCCGCCAGTATTTTTGGTTGTGTATTTGGATTGAGTAATTCCCCAGTTTCCTTATTAAATACCTGGCCAGAAATATCTACATAAGGAATTGCTTTCATTTTTAGATCTTTGAAAACCTTTACCTGTTGTTTCTCATAGCTTACATCAATAATTTCCTTGATAGGAATGTAATTACCAGACTTTACACTTAATCGATAAGTTTCACCAAGTGGTAATTTAACAGAATAAGTACCTCGCAGCTGATTGATCTTCATGGAATCTACTTTTTGTCCATTGACTAACACATCAAACGGTTCTGTAAGCGTGCGACCATCTACTGTTACACTTCCTGATAAATCCAGAAATGGTACCAGGGCAATTTCTAAGTTTCTTTCCATAGGAAGATATTCCAATTCATGGCTGGCATCAACAACCAAAGTTTTGGCCACTTTATTATCAGCAATAGCTTTTAATTCGTAATGCTTTCCTAAAGGAAGTTGAACTGCATAGGTTCCATTAAGCACATCAATATTTACAGAGTCTACTATTTGCTCATTAATCATTACTTTAAAAGGTGCTTTAAAAACTTCTTCGTTAAGAGTAATTAAACCTTTGAGATCAATATAAGGTCTGTCTTCTATAAGCTTTACAATGAGAATATCGGCATCGCCTCCAATACTGGCGGAACTATAAATAGCCCAGTTTCCTTCGTTAAAAAGCTTATAATAACTTTCCCACTCTTCAGTGTTCACAACATTGTCAACCTTTTTTGGGCTGGACCAATTTCTCTTTAATTTACCCCCTCTATGGGTGATTTTGTATATGTCGTTTTGATAATATTGAGCATTTCTATCTCTGTAGGCTGAAAAATATATTGTTTTGCCATCTGCTGCAATATAGGGCGCATCAATAGATCCAAACTCTCTGGACAACACTCTGTTTTTTATCTTCTTAGGCTTTTTCCATTTTCCATTGCGCTTTTTGGTGCTAAACCTTAAATTGTCATTTTCATCTTGTTGCCACTTTTTAGAGTACGCAAGAATAAGTAAACCACCATCATCACTAACATTTGCCGAAAAGGTTAACCCTTCATTCTGTTTCCTTAGTTTTCTGACTTTTAGTTTTTCAGGCCGGGACCACTTGCCATCTTTATAATCAACTATTGATAAACCTCTTCTTTTATACCGACCATTTTTGGTATAAATTCCGGAAATCAGATATCCTCCATCTCCCAGGGCTGCATGAATGGAATTATATCGATTATTGTTAAAACTAGCTTCTACTCTTTGAGCCTTGCTCCATTGGCCTTCTTCATCTTTTGTACTGTACCAAATATCCTGGCTACGATAGTCACCATAATGATTATCAGGGTGGTTGGAACGGGTAAAAAACAAAGTGTTTCCATCAACGCTCAATACAGGATTAAGTTCATCATAGGATGAATTAATGCTATCGCTAATGCTATAAGGTATAAATCGGTTGAGCTTTCCATACTTGGTTAGCTGCTGAGAGAACCCTAGCTGAACCTGTACTAAACAAATAAGTATGAAAAAGCCATTTATAATATTCTGTCTTTTCACAGTCATAATTAATTCGATGAGGGTTTATATAAATATTTTCTGAAAGCATTTTTTCGTTTCCTTAGTCCTTGAGCAGGAAGCATGCTTTCATTTCTAATTCTTCCGAAAACGAGGTTAATACCAATGCGTAAATTAAAATTTTTCACCTGATAGGGTAATAATAAATTCTTAATACCTAGTTCACTGTCATTAATATTAACAAAACTAGCTGGCAGCACATTATCCATAATAATATAAGATTGCACCCAACCAGACTTAAATATTAAGCCCAGCCCCATGTTAGCAGCACTTTTTCGCAAATACCACCAGGAAGTAGTAAAATCAAATCCCCTACCCAATGCTATATTCAATCCTGCTGTAGCTCCTACTGAAGCACCTCTAAAAAACTCAGTATATAAGGAGCCTGAGGCACGCACTTTAGGGCTCAATTGGTAATGTGCACTAAGGAAAGTAGTAGCAGGTAACCATGTTTTGTAAGCCTGTTTTGTGGTATCTGTGTTTTCCTTAAAAACTTCCTCGTAATGATTAGCAACACTATCAAATTTATTATTAAAATCATTAAAATCTTCTATCACTATGCCATCAAATGTTGTTGAAAATTTGGAAGTATAATTTCTGACATAACTTTCCCAATTAATGAATCCAACATTGTTAACTGCTAAACCAAAGCTCAGTTTATTAGTATGTTGGTAGGTTACCCCACCATCAATTGCATAACCCCTGTTTAGTTTAACGGCATCTCTATAATCATTTAGGGTATTCAAACTTCCTAAATCATCAGTCACTGATTCATCAATCCCTATGCTGCTGTTAACCTCCAGGTCTACATCTACCTGATAATTATAAATTTCATTATTGTTAATTCTTAGTTCTAGATCTGACTTATTCGTTTGCATATTAGCAATACCACTTAGCAATTTCACACGCCCACCATAGGTCCATCTTGAATCTGGCTTCACCCTCGTAAAACCTATTGCGTTTTCGATGTAGGTAGATGAGTGAAAACCAATTCCTGTTAATCTATACTGTTCCTCAAAGCCTTCACTTACAATCCCTGGCAAATCTTTGGGATATAAAAAGCGTGAATCATGGATTACCCGACTACTAACTGAAAAGAAATTGTTTGCAGCTTTCAGCCGTAGATTAAATAGGTCTACTGAAACACCAGTACCTAAGTAGTTATTTGATTGTTTTAAGCCTGATACAAACCTGCCATAGTCTACCTTCCCGCTTTTATCTACAAAAGCCTTCACGTTTAAAGCAGAATTATTAATACCAAAAAACATACTAGTACCTGGTAATGTCAAAGAAACCTTGAATTCTGGCACGCTGGCAGCATTTAAATAAGTAGACTGAGCCAAAGCAGGCATATGATACATGGTAAATTCCTGTTGTGCTGAACTTTTATGAGCACAAAAAACTAAAAATGGTATACCTATTATGAATATGTATTTTTTTAAAATCATAATTTTAAAATTTCATAGGGTCAATAATCGCTTGAGCAGACAACCCAAGTCCGATGGAGAGATAATTATCACTTGTTATTTTAATACTTTTTGGAATGGTTTCATTTGCACCGGGGCTTAAGAGTTTGCCAACAATCTTAATTTTTGAACTTGTCTTTATTCTTTCATATTTTTCCTGATCAATAGAAATATCAGAGAGAAGCCTAGTAGCGCTAGTAACAATCCCGGAACTATTTACTTCAGCAGCAGGAGAAATAATAGATGCCTCATAGCTATCAAATAAAGAATCAAGCACAATGTTTCCCTCTGTCTCCGTCGAATCCATAAAGTATAACTGCACGGCTATGTTTATAGGGAATGAGTTTTCAGAAATCAAGCGCAAGTTAAAATTTTCCAAACTAACA
>JBEPWY010000396.1:0-3447 GCA_041642185.1 Marivirga sp. | reverse complement strand
CCCCTTTCTCAAATCATTTATACTATAATACAGTTAATCATTTGTGGAAAATAAAACTATACAATATTCAAAAGCGGAATTAGATAAAGCTAAGCAATCAGGTGATCCATTGGCTGACAAAACAGTAGCGGCTTTGTTTAAAGAAGGGTTTCAACCTTATCAAAGTGCCGCCTATAATGCATTGCAGTTTAATCATCAGGCTATTCCTGAGGAGTTTCCACAGGCACTAAAAGATTATTTCCAGGAAATAAAAGCATATCAGCCGGACACTAAAGTGATCAAAAACGGCTCGCTGTTTTTTCAGGAATATACTACTGAAATTATGTTATGCCTGGGCTTGCTTTCTCTTCCTTACTGCTATGCAGCGGCGGACGGTGCCAAAGTATTGAGCTTTTCCAGACGGATTATTGAAAACCCGGAGCAAAGATTAACGGAGACTGGAGAATTTGTATTTGATGTTTGCGAACCGGATGCATTCAAATCGGAAGGAAAAGGCTACATCAGCATAGCTAAAGTGCGACTGATGCATGCGGCCATTCGCTATCATCTGCAACATTCCGATAAATGGAATATGGAGTGGGGAATGCCTGTCAACCAGGAAGATATGGCTGGCACTAATTTATCCTTCTCATTAATCAATATCCGTGGCTTGCGTAAATTGGGGTTTACTATCAGTCCGGAAAAGGCGGAAAATTTTATAAAATGCTGGAATGAAATCGGTGTTTTGCTGGGACTGTCCGAAAATTTATTGCCATCAGATAACCAATCAGCCTTTATTTTAGAGAAAAAGCTGACAGAGCGAAACTTCAGACCTTCTGAAGAAGGAAAAGTGTTAGCTAAAAGTTTACAGGATTATATTAATAGGCAGGAGTTACCTTTAAATTTTTCTGCCGATGCGCTTATGCAGTACTTGTTGGGGGAGGAGCTTAGTGAAATGATTGGAGTCAAAACCAAAGCGGATCAGAAATTTGTATTGGGCAACTTAAAAAACTTGAATTCCTTTAGATCGCTGTTTCCGCGAGATAAGCAAAAAGCTTTTAAGGAAGCTAAAAAGCAATTTCAATTACAGAAATTCAAAGGGGAGAAGAGCGGTAGTCCTTTCCAGTTTTTAACTGCTTTACATGATTAATGAGCACCTGTTTTTAAATCAATGCTTTTATTCTCGTTGAAATATACTATTGTAAAATTCATTTTTAGCAATAAAAATCCCTCATTCCCTTTTCTAAATAAAGGGGGAAGCTTGCGGGCTTCCTTAACCCTTATTAGTTCAATTAATTATACATTTCTAAGCCAGTCGTTCTCTGGCAAACTACCCAGCAAATATGATTTAAATATCCTCTTAAATTAAATCCTATCAGATTAGTAGGATAAATGATTTTTAATCATTTTTTTTGTATTAGTAAAGCATCTTATTATTTCTAAATTGAGCTAATGGACTTTTCAATAATCGCTACTATTTCTGTTATTGTAGTAGCTATTTTTTTATTTATTACGGAAAAACTGCCTGTTGATTTAATAGCGCTACTGATAATCTGCGGCCTTGTGTTAACTGGGGTGGTAAGCCCTACAGAAGGTATAGCCGGCTTTAGCAATACAGCCACTATTACAGTTGCATTTATGTTTGTAATGAGTGCGGCTTTATTAAAAACCGGAGCTTTACAGTTTGTCGCTTATAAACTGGGCGATTTATTTAAAACCAATTTTAAGCTGGGCTTAGGTCTGATGATGCTTTTAATTGCCGTCATTTCAGCATTTATTAATAACACACCGGTAGTAGCAGTTTTTATACCCGTAGTCATTCAAATAGCGAAAAGTACGGGTGTTAGTCCTTCTAAAATGCTGATTCCCTTATCATTTGCTTCAATATTTGGCGGTACTTGTACTTTTATCGGTACTTCCACTAACGTTTTGGTCAGTGGAATTGCGGTGCAATCAGGACTGGAGCCCTTCGGAATGTTCCAACTTTTACCTTTTGGACTTGTATTAGTAGGTGTAGGCATTATTTATATTCTGTTTATTGGGGTGAGAATTTTGCCTAAAAATAGGCAAAATGAAGATTTAGAAGAGAAATTCGGTATGCGGGAATACCTTACTGAAATTGAATTGCAAGATAATACCGATTCAGTAGGTAAAACTATTATGGAAAGTAGGTTAGTAAACGATCTGAAAATTGATATATTGGAGGTGCAGCGAAAAGGGATCAGGTATAACTTACCTCCTGGAGATTTTGTATTATATTCTGAAGATATATTGAAAGTAAGATGTAATCTTTCCAATATCAAAGAGCTTAAAAGCAGGGCTAAAATTTTGGATGGATCTTCCTTAAAAGTAGCTGGTGACAATTTAAAAGGAAGAGGTTCTTCATTGGTTGAAATGGTAATCTCATCCAATTCTGAATTTGACGGTAAAAACCTACGTGAACTGGACTTTAGAAGGCGTTTCCGTGCCTCTCCTTTGGCTATCAGACATAGAGATGAGGTATTACATGAAGATTTGTACAATGTTAAATTAAAGGCAGGCGATGTTCTTTTGGCCGAAGTAAAATCACATTACGTTAAGGAGTTAAAGAAACAGGAAATGCAACAGAATGCACCTTTTGCACTGCTTTCTGCTGACCAGGTTATGGATTTCGACCGAAAACAATTTGCATTGGTAATCACTGTTTTAGCTTCTGTTATTGGGTTAGCTACTTTTGGTGTGCTGGATATTGTTATCTCAGTTATAATTGGCGTGGTAGCCTTAGTATTGCTTAAAACCCTTAATATGCGTGAAGTATATGAGGCAGTGAATTGGAAAATAGTTTTTCTTTTAGCGGGAGTTTTAAGCTTAGGTGTGGCTTTGCGTAATACAGGCCTTGATCAAACCATTGCTAATAACTTAATCATCCATCTGGGCGACTATGGACCAGTATTTATTTTAAGTGGTTTATACATCATTACTTCTTTATTAACAGAACTAATGTCCAATAATGCTACTGCAGCCTTAATGGCTCCCATAGCTATAGCAATAAGTGTCAATTTAGGCTTAAGCCCTACACCGTTTTTAATGGCAGTAACCTTCGCCGCATCAGCGAGTTTTATCACGCCTATTGGCTACCAAACCAACACCATGGTTTATACAGCAGGTAGTTATCGTTTTCTGGACTTTGTAAAGGTAGGTACAGCTCTTAATGTCATATTCTGGATTTTAGCCACACTTTTATTACCGATTTTATTTCCTTTTTAAGGATATTTCCCCTTTCTTTTCAGAACTGATTAACTTAAATAGCAATCAAGTCCATCAGTTAAAATATGTAATAGCAATCCTATGGCCACTAATCTCGTTTTCTTCGGAAATAGCATCAGAACATATATTCCTGTTGCTAAGTAGGAGTGGAGTGGATGAAAACCTATACTGCACCTGTTAGGGTCAAATATTGGGTTGGCCAAAAGATGATCTAAATCAATG
>JBEPWY010000395.1:0-3455 GCA_041642185.1 Marivirga sp. | reverse complement strand
CTCCCAGTTCTTGAATAAATTTTTATTTCCTCCCAAGCAGCAATATGATTTTGTGCATAAATTAAGCGGTGGAGAGAAAAGGAGGTTGCAATTGCTTTTGGTGCTGATTAAAAACCCGAATTTCCTGATACTGGATGAGCCTACCAATGATCTGGATTTGCAAACACTATCTATTTTAGAAGATTTTCTGGACAGATTTCAGGGCTGTTTATTGATAGTATCCCACGATAGGTATTTTATGGATAGTTTAACAGAGCAATTGTTTCTGTTTGAAGGAGATAACCAAATTAAGTTGTTCAATGGTAATTACTCTGAGTACCGTGAAAGCAAGCGTGAAGCCGAATTGGACAAAAGGCAAGCTCCTGCAAAAACGGAAAAAGTAGCAGAGCCTGCGGCTAAAGTGAAAACCGAAAATACGCAGAAGCTTAGCTATAAAGAGAAGAAAGAAATTGAGGATTTAGAAAAAGAAATCCCTCAATTAACAAAGGAGAAGAAGAAACTGGAAGATAAAATGGCAAAAGGAGATGGATCTGCCGATGATTTTGCCCAATGGGGAAAAGAGTTAAAAGAGCTGACCGATTTGCTGGATGAGAAAGAAATGCGATGGCTCGAGCTAACGGAATATTAATGTTTAGGGAAATATTATTATATTAGAAAACTAATAAAATTTGCTCTTACTGACTGGGTGGTTTGGACAAGCCTGTCAGTCTTTGGTGGGAAGGATAGGGGTGCGTGGAACTGTAGAGAGGGACCATCTTTTTGTCTTGATATTTAGCTAGCCAAAGGCTGTTCAGCGCTGGTTACCAAATGAATTTCAGGCTTTTACTAGACTAAAAAGTAGTGATAAAGCGTATGCTTTCTACTAATGTAAATCAGTGAGGCTGTCCCCTTGAGGGGACTATAGGGGTGTTTTGAGTGGGTATAGTAACTTAGCCACAACTGAAAATGTACCGTAAAATTAAAACTTATTTTTCCGGCGTATTACTACTTATTTATTATCCCTGTTCATTTCATTACGCCGCATAGGCATGGCGTCGATGGTAGAGAAAAGCTTTTGGTTAGGAATTATTTTGTCCGATTCTAATTTCAGAGTACCGTCTTTCCCAATTAGAAATACCCCAAACTTCTGCTGGCTGTCGATAGATAAAAAATTCTTCAGCTCAGAAATACTTTCATTAAATCGGGAATTATTAGTTAGTTGAATAAATTCATTATTGGATAATTCAAAAACCAGCAAGTCTCTGTCTTGATACTCTTTTTTTGACTGTTCATACTTTTTTATTTGCTGATTTAATTGGTCATTGCTATTGCCATTGGAATAAATGATCAATATTCTGTTCTCCCATTTATATTCGTGTAAGGGGGTAAGTTGCGCCATAAGTGATTGAACAGTGAAGGTTAGAGCAAGGGTTATTATCAGTTTTTTCATGATTGATTAACTAATTTGTCTGCCTCATGTTTTGGAGTGGAAATAAATTGAAAATTTTCTATTTAAATATTCCCACAGCCCTTAGATTTTTCAGAATAATATCTATATTTGCAACCCGTTGAGGGAATGCCTTGACAATTACCTACGGCAAGTAGGTGAGTTTAATAACAAATGCCTTGGTGGCGGAATTGGTAGACGCGTTGGTCTCAAACACCAATGAGGTAACACTCGTGCCGGTTCGACTCCGGCCCAAGGTACCATATTAAAAAGGAAAGCCCTGTTAATCATTTGATTTTCAGGGCTTTTTTGTTTGAGAGGTGGCAGAAATGGTGGCTAAATTTTTGTAATATCTTCCATTGAGAATTAAAAACACTGATAATAATACTTTCTTATGCATTTTATCTATTCTTGAGATTATCTCTCCTTTTTTAAAATATATTAATTCATCTTCAGTAATACTTATTTAGGTTCTAATTTACTATTACTGTAATTTTAAACAACAATAAAGATGTTTAAAATAACTTTATCTAATCCATCTTCGTTATTCTTTTTAAATACTTTGTAATTAATATAAAAACTATACATATTTGATTATTATTACCAAGAAAAGGAATTCTCTTTTTATTTATGGCATTAGACTTCAACCCAAATACAGGTTTACTAGAACCAGGTGAGCACAAAGTAACTTTAAAAGAGCTAGAGGAGAAGTTTTCCTTTTCAGATAAGAGAAAGCGATTGATTGGAAAATTAAAGGATATTATTAATGTTCTAAAGCAAATCAACTGTGAAAGGATATATGTAGATGGTAGCTTCGCAACAGAGAAGATTGAACCTGGTGATATTGATGTATGCTGGGAACTATCAAATGATCCTCAAATGAGAATTCAACAATTAAATGATTTAAGAAACATAGAGCCTCTATTTCTTTTAACTGATAGGAAAAAATTAGAATCTAAATATAATGCTGATATTTTTCCAGCGAATATCAGGGAAAATAGTTCAGGATTATTGTTCAAAGATTTTTTCCAAAATGATAAAGATACAAATATGCCGAAAGGCATTCTTTTAATTGAATTGATATGATAAAAAGTAAGAGACAATATAATGATACTACAAAGCTTTTAGAAAAGTATTCGAAACTTTTAAAAAAGAGCTTACCAGTAGATGATGGTGACTTGGAAAATGAGTTATATGTAAATTCATTGAAAACAATTGTTGGAGATTTGGAAATTCAGCTTAAAGAATATGATGACCTAGAAAAGGGGAATTTACAGATTTTATCATGTTCTAAACTAGAAGATTTGCCTTTAAACCTAATAAAGGCTAGAATAGCTTCTGGTTTATCTCAAAAAAAATTGGCTGATAAATTAGGGATTAGTCCTCAACAGGTTCAGAGAAATGAAACTAATGATAATCAGCATTTAAATGCTGGAAAGTTACAAGAGATATCAGATGCTTTAGGGCTTGAAATTGAGATTTCAAAAATCGTTTTTTTGAAAAATCAGCCTAGCTTTTTAGCTCCTGATGAGTTAGGCGAAGCTAATATTCAGGAGACAAGCAGAATTATTGCAGAAAATAGATCTATACTTTTTTGAAAATGAAGACAATAACGTTTTATTCATATAAAGGTGGCGTAGGGCGTTCCCTGGCCTTAAGTAATATGGCTATCAAGTTATCTCAACTTGGTAAAAAAGTGTGTTTAATCGATTTCGACATCGAAGCACCAGGCTTACAATATAAATTTTCAAATGATTATAAATATGAACCTGTTGCTGGAAATAAGGGATTGGTAGATCATATTTATAAATTTTCAAATGAAGGAGTATTAAATGATAGTATACAATCTATAGTAGGACATTTAGTTCCTAAAAACAGAAATTATGCTGTAATAGATATAATTTCAGCAGGAGATTTTGAAAATGATGATGACTACTGGAAAAAGTTATCTGTAATGAAGTGGTCTGAAATGTTTTATTCATCTAAACCAAAAGGGACTCAATTTTTCCTTGATCTCAAGGCAAAAATT
>JBEPWY010000394.1:0-3459 GCA_041642185.1 Marivirga sp. | reverse complement strand
AAGAAGCAGAATTTATTAAAAAGAAAGGCTATAGCAAGCATGAGAATCCACTAGCTCTTTATAATCAAAAGGATGTAATAGCCACCCTTCCACTTTTAATGGTGCATCCATTTGAACGTTCCTATGCTATATCAGACGCTATTTCAGTGAAATTTTATCCTGCAGGCCATATTTTAGGGGCTTCCATTGTAGAAATAAAAATTAAAGGCACTTCGCAGGAAAAAACAATCATAATATCCGGTGACCTAGGAAGGGAAAATGATCCAGTCTTATTTCCTCCCACTGTGATAAAATCAGCTGATATTGTTTTACTTGAATCGACTTATGGTGACAGAGTAAATAGCATAGAGAATATAAAAGAGACATTTAAAGAAAATATTCTCAACAATATTGATTCAGGGATTATAATGATTCCAGCTTTTACAGTTGGCCGTACCCAAAACCTATTGCTCTACTTATATGACTTAATGAAATCGGGAGAAATACCTGAGACTCCGGTATACATTGATAGTCCTATGGCCATAAGTGTTACTTCATTATATGAAAAACATGAAAAATTACATCGCTTGGAGAATAAAGATGTGTTTAATTACCATAATTTCCACTATGTTAAAAACCAAACCCAATCTAACTCTTTAAAAGCATTAAAAAATAAAGCCATCATCATTTCAGCCAGTGGAATGCTTACAGGAGGCAGAATATTGAACCATTTGTTTACCCGACTAAGCAACAAAAATGATACGCTATTATTTTCAGGTTTTCAGGCTATTGGGACCCGCGGCAGGGATATTTTGGAAGGAAAAGAAAAGATCAGAATCTATGGAGAAGAAATAGCTGTGCAGTGTCAATATATTAAAATTGATGGCCTTTCTGCGCATGCAGACCAAACAGAACTCATCGAATGGTATAATAAAATTTCAGAAACACCCAAATATACATTTATTGTTCATGGAGAAATAGAAGCCTCGGAAGTGCTCAAAAGCAAGTTGGAAAATACCGGAGCCAATAATGTAATTATTCCTGATTATTTAGAATCCTTCGAGCTTTTTCAGAATATTTGATAAACACTTCTTTAAATTAAATCCCCAATACTTCTTTAAGTTTTGGGAAACCTGTTTTACTTACGGGGATTTGCTCTTTCGATTTAAGTTTAACTATATGGCTGTCTTTTTTATAGGCTTCAATTTTAGTAATTTCACTTACTTTTACTATGTAAGAGCGATGTACCCTCACAAACAGCTCCTGGTTAAGATTTTGCTCAAAATACCCTAAGGTTTTGTTCTTCAGAAACTTACCTTCTTCCGTATGGATATTCACATAATCATCATTGGCCTCCAGGTATTTAATGTCCTGAACAGGAATAATTTTTATTTCATTGCGAACCTTTACTACAATTCGGTTTATTCTATCGCTGGAAACAGGATGATCTTCCATTAATGAATCAACTTTTTTACTAGCCCCATTTTGTGCAAATTTCTCTATGGCTTTGGCAAAACGATCTTTGGCAAAGGGCTTAAGCAGGTAATCAACTGCGTGCACATCAAAAGCTCTAATGGCATATTCATCATAGGCAGTGGTAAAAATAATAGCAGGTAGCTCATCCATCAACTCCAGCATCTCGAAGCCATTGATCCTGGGCATTTGCACATCCAGAAATATTAAATCAGGCTTATGCTGCTGAATTGCTTTTAATCCTTCAAAGCCATCATGACAAATAGCCACTATTTCGAATTGAGAAAAGTCTTCCAGGTATTCTTTGACAATTTCTGTAGCCAGAGGTTCATCATCAATGATAATAGTTTTGATCATGATTTTGTGGAATTAAAAGTTGTACATAAAATTGTTCATCTGCCTGGCGGGTTTGTAATAAGCCGTACCTGCCAAAAATAAGAAATAATCTCCTTTCCACCGCTTCCAATCCGAAGCCTGCCCCTTTTGGCTGCCCGGCCTTAGAATCAAAAGGGTTGATGATATTAATGAGTAAATCTTTTGAGTTTACTTTAATCTCTATTTTAATAAGCACTTCACCTGTAAGGCCATACAAACTATGTTTTACCGCATTCTCCAGTAAAGGTTGTACTAATAATTGCGGAAGTTGAAAGTCATTGGCAGTTTCGTCTGTTGTAAACTGCACCTTTAACCGGTGGCCAAATCGGACTTTTTCAATTTCCAGAAAGAGGTTTAAAAAAGCGACTTCTTCAGCCACTCTTATCCATTTCTTCTCATCCATTCTGATAGTTGCCCGCAGAAAATCTGATAGCTGCAGAACCATTTCCCTGGCTTTTTCGGGTTGGTTTTTCACCAATGCACTGATTGAATTTAAACTGTTAAAAAGGAAGTGCGGTTGTAATTGTTGTCGCAGATGGTATAATTCAGCTTCTTTGGCCATTTGCTGCATTTGCGTTTCCCTTTCCATTGCCTCTGCCTGTTCCTCTAGCCGCCCATAATAGTTAAGCAATAAAGAGCAAGAAGAAAAAAGCAATAAGATAATGAACCCTCTAATTAAAAATGCTTTATCTAAAAACTCCTTATATGCTATTTGCTGATTGAATATTATCTGCAATAAATAATCGCCTCCGTACAATACAAAAACGGATAAAACAACAGGAAAAATAAAAGCAAGTATTACGTTAGCATGAGTAGGTAAATAATACCTAAATATGTTCTCCAGCAATATAAAACCTGCAATTAACAGAATAGTAAAAACCAGACTATCTGTTAAAGCCATTTCCCAGCTTAACCCATAATACATTAGTAATAAACTGGTAAGGGCAATCCAAAACACTATAATAATTAAGGCTTTGAATCCTTTTAATGACTGATTTTGAAAAAGCCTGGTAATCATTTTACTAAGGTAACTAGTAAGACCTGATTTCTAAGCCTCCGAAGGTTACAGAACCTGTAATTCTTAATATTTTATTGGAGACTTCCCCTGTCGGAGGGAAGGCCCTTTTATCTTCCACACCAGCGAAGGTATTGCTTACATCTGCTTGAACTTCCCAATGTGGTGGAATAATGAGTTTCATACCGCCAAAAGTTACTTCCACGTGAAGGGTTGCTCCTTCTGCTAATTCTGCTTTACTAAGATCTAGATCAGCCCCTCCAAATGTGGCTGATATTCTTCCACCTTTAAAATTTTTTGAAAGCATTCTTCTCTGTACATTCGAAAAAAGTGCCTCCGCATTAATGCGATCACTGTCATCATCAAATTTATTCTTTCGGCTTATTTCCTGGTCATCGCTCGTCCATTCCTCGTTTTTTTTTCCACCACGGATAATCATGAAATAAATACCCAACACTATTAAGGCAATAGGTATCATATAACTTTCATATTCCAATGGTAGTAAGTTTTCCTTTTTTATTAACAGGAAAGAACCCAGCAAAATCATAAAAAGGCCAAATCCATTATTGAACCTGTTCCTTACAAGAATAAAAACACCAATTATAATGAGTATTACC
>JBEPWY010000393.1:0-3467 GCA_041642185.1 Marivirga sp. | reverse complement strand
TTTAGTGTTAACTCAAACTAAAAATACTGGCACAGTTTGAACCGGAATCACTGGCACTATAAAACCGAAATGCGTGGCACAAATCGAACCGAATTAGCCATATGGAAAAGAAAACATACCCGCTTCTTTAATAGAATTCTTAAAATAATTGAGCAAAACAATACTGAGGTGATTTACCTCAGAGGTAATCATGACGATTTTCTTGATCAGGTTTTGCCTTTCCAAATAGTTAGCTTTCCATTGTAAGAGATTATATTCTGGAAAGCAATGGGAAATGTTTCTATGTTGTTCATGGCGATATTTTTGATTCTATTACCACCAAGCTTAAGTTGATAGCTAAAATTAGGAGATACCGACTATACATTTTTTTTATGGCTTAATTCCAAGTGTAATCATTATCGGAGACCAAGAGGCTTGCCCTATTGTTCCCTAAGCAAGGCGATAAAATCTAAAGTTAAATCCGCGGTATCTTTTGTAGATGATTTTGAATCGCAACTAGCCGAAATAGCCAGGTTAAAAGAATGTGATGGAATAATATGTGGTCTTATTCATCAGCCTGCTCTGAAAGAAATAAATGGTATTACATATATGAATTCCGGCGATTGGGTGTAGTCAATGAGTTGCTTAAGCGAGGATGAAAATGGAGAATGAGGTTTAGTTTACTATCCGATAGTAAACTAGAAAATTCTAATGTAATCCCAAAAAATTCTGATCAGGATAATTTTAAACTCAACACACAAAATACATTGGAATCTTTAAGAAAGCGAATTGCATAACGTAAAATTTGCCGGAAATTTTTATCTTCGGGCATGGTGCTCATTAGTAAGAAAAAAATAATATACCCAGTAAGCGAAAGATTAAAATCTTACCTTACTAATCATGGTAGGCAGATTAAAATCCCAATCACCTATAATGATCTTACGCGTCATAATAACGCTATTCCACTATATGATTCTGATGGAAAAGACACACTCTGGGAAACTTTATTTTTTCCACAGGATGATATGAACCATATTTATTTTGGCCTAAAAAATATTTATGCCATCTTAAAAGCAGATGGAGACCTTTCTGTAATGGAGCATTTATATGTGGATAGGGTAGATGCTTGCACTTATGGTAATACTTATCCATTCAGGGTGCGTATTGTAAACCGTATCAATGATAATTTCGATTATTTTTACATTAAAAAAGCAGATGCCTCTAGAATTTACGGTTTAGAATTAGAGCATTTGCTCTCTCCAAATAGGATGAGTTATATTGTAAACGATGACACCCTAATAGAAGAACATATTCCTGGTATACCTGGCGATCAGTTTATAAAGAAATACATGAATGACAGCAAGCTAAACAAAATTAGGCTTGCAAAAGAATTCGTCAAATTCACAGAGAGGTGTTTTGTCCGTTTGTTGGGAGATATGCATTCTAATAATTTCGTGATTGATATTACGCCAGATTTTGAAGAAATCCATTACAGAATAAAATCAATTGATTTTGATCAACAATCATACGAAGGAAGGAAAGTGGTATATATGCCTCAGTATTTTAAACAAAACAATCCTATCATAAATATTGGGTTGGAGCTTATGACTCCTGCAACAGTAAAACAGTATCAAAAGGAAGAACGATCATTAATACTTAACAGGATGAAAGCATCTGCCCATAACTTAAAAGAGCTAATGAAATGCATGAGAAAAGATACTATTTCCATTCCCGAACATGTTGAAAGCCTTAAAAAAGATTTGGCACAGCATTATAAACATGATAAGTTTCTTGAATGTAAAAGTATGGGAGATGTTGTAGCAGAAAGCTTACAATATCTGCATGATAATCATTAGAATCGCTAGGAAATAATTTATTTTATGAGAATTATTTCCTGGTTCAATAATTGAACAGCCAATTCAAAAAATCCGCTTAATTCCTGATACTCATCGCTCATGTAAATTACCTGATTTACTTCAAGCATATACTCAATAGTAAGTTTATCTCCATTCATCTTGCTATTGTACATAAACTTTGCTTTGCTTCCATTTAAAGCAAAACTTTTTGATTGAGGTAATTTTTTAAGTTCCCACCCTTCAGGTATAGTATAATTATAACTGGCTTTTCTCAAGATAGGAGTGTAAACAGTTAAAGGATTTTGTCTTTCTTTCTCATGAAAAGGATTGACTTCATATTCATTAAAAACTATTGGTTTTATTTTCATATAGTTTTTTGCTATTGAATCTGCGGGCCTATTAAAATCCAGAACTTCCTTAATTATTTTATTCCCTTCAAAATCATCGGTTACTTCATGGTCTTTAATGTTCCAATTTAGGTTTTCAAATAGTACCTCAATTAAATAATCATTATAAGTTCTGTTATTGCTTAAAAAACGTGAGTCAAAGTTATAAACACTATATCCTTCTCTTTTTACCTCTAAAGTACCATTGACGGCAGCGGTATCATTAATAATAAAATTTCCAACTACTTGTTCTTTATCTTGAAATTCGTAGTCCAATGGAACAAAACCTGGAGCAGTTCTTGAAATTACTAGCCCGCTATTATTAATGCTATTCGGGGTTAACATGCCAAATAACAAATTTGGATCAGATGCATCCATGAAATAATTTTGACCATTAATCCGTACCATTGAAACAAAATGATTAAATATTTCAAAATTAGGGTATTCAGGATAAGTGGGCCTGTTATCGATAGTGCTTAATGCTATTAAATAAGCATCAAAACCTGCCTGATTCAGAATTTTTGTTAACAGCATATTAATCTGCTGTGCACTTCCTGCCCTGTCGTTATATACATCCTCCAAATCGGTGCTCTCCTGACTAATATCTTCCTGAAAATTATTTCTAATAAAATAATAAAAGCTTTGAATATTCTTCAGTGGGGAAAACTCTTTGTGATAAATTTTATTTATACGGTCTGTTAAAAAATATGATCGGCTATAAACTTGTTTGAAATAAGGATCTCCTGCCCAATTTAGAGCTAATTCTTCATAATTTTCCGGCAAAACAAATCTGGTTTCTTGCCCTGGTAAAGTGTATTCCGCTAAATGAAATTTTATTTTAGATACAAAATAGTCGCCTCCAGGAATGTCCTGTTCAGGAATAAAAGCTGGAATTGAGTCCATAGTAAAAGTTTCTACTCTCAGTAAATAGTCGCTAGCAGAATCTTTGACATTAGATCTTTCTAAGTTATCTAAACCTCTAACACCTGTTAAATTTTTATAAAATAGCATAAAGGACGGAATGCTGGTGGTATAGGTTGATGTTAAAACAGGAACTTCATTTTGGAAATACCATGTATTAATTTCCTGCCAATTATTTATTTTTAGGATGTAAGTATATTCTATGATACTCCCCACTTTTGCATTGGGTATGCTAAAGTAAGTCTCTACAATATTATTGATTGTATCAGATTTTATAGCTTCTAAATTTAATGGTGTAGTGATGATACTATTGCCTTCAATGTTG
>JBEPWY010000392.1:0-3468 GCA_041642185.1 Marivirga sp. | reverse complement strand
ATTAGACTCGTTTCCAAGGGTATTGGTCTTTCAGGGTTTATTTTCTCGGTATTTGTAATCACCTCTCCTTCAGGCATTACTTTTACAAATGAATACTCTACAATTCTATCTGAAACAATATTGGTACCTGTAGTTTCTAAATCAAAAAAGACTAAGGGATTGGTAAGTTTTAAAAACATAATTTTTTATGAGACTAATTCGTGAGCAATAGTTTTAAAGTCGATATGGTTAAAGTGGCCTGAGCTTAAGAAAGCAAAAGTACATTGCTTATTTTCTTTCTTAAAATTAAGCATAGCATTAATTAATTTGCTGGTATCATCAAAAAATTGGATATCTCCCTGATCAAAAGCTGCTTGTATGTCAGTTTCATTAAAAGATTTCCCGTTTTTTAATTTTAAATTAGATGGGTTAACATACACAAAAGCTTTATCACTATTTTTTAAAGTCCCTTTATATTGTTTTAAATATTGAGGGTCAAGACTGCTAAAGGTATGTAATTCATAGGCAACACATAACTTTTTATCAGGAAATTGATGATGCATTGCATTTACCGCAGCTTTTAATTTTGAGGGCGCATGAGCATAATCTTTATAGACCAGATTACCATTTGCTTTATCAAGTAGTGTTAAACGATTAGCTGCTCCTTTAAAAGTAGCAATTGCCTTATAAAAATCTTCAGATTTAACACCTACTACTTTACAAACTTCAAAAGCAGCCCTTAAATTCTGTAAATTATGCTTACCGAATATTTCAATGGGCACTTTCCCGTTATCTTCAGTGATTAAAACTGTTTGGCCCTCGCTTATTTCTGATTTGTGAGCTGAGTAAGGAATTTTTCTTACATCTTCCCTATCTTTAGATCCTATTATATTCACTAAATCATCTTCTTCACAGTATATGAGGGAGCCTGCTTTAGGTGTTTTGTCGGCAAAGGCCTCAAATTGTTTAGTATAATCGGCTACAGTGGGGAAGACATTTTTGTGGTCCCATTCAATACCGGATATAACTCCTATATGATGGTCATATTTTAAAAATTTGGGTACAGGATCAATTTTAGAAGACAAATATTCGTCTCCTTCAATTACAATTATGGCAGCAGAAGAGATTGATACAGTTAAATCGAAACCTTCCAGTTCAGCACCCACCAAATAATCAAAAGCTTTTCCTGCATGTTTGAGCACATGCATAATCATGGAGGTAATGGTACTTTTACCATGGCTCCCACCGATTACAATTCTTTGTTTATTTTCAGAAAGCTTTTTAATAAATTCGGGAAAAGAATAAATATTCAGACCTAATTCCCGCGCTCTTAATAATTCAATATTATCCTGTTGGGCATGCATTCCTAAAATAACGGCATCCAATTCTGGTGTTATTCTATCTGAATGCCAGCCCGGTTCAGGTTTTATTCCTGCTTTTTCCAACTTTCCTGCGGCCGGCTCATATATTTCATCATCAGAACCGCTCACCTGTATGCCCATTTGATGAAGTGCTAATGCTAAATTATGCATTACACTTCCTCCAATTGCTATAAAATGTACTTTTTCAATATTTTCTAAATTCATTTTGCTTGCGTTGTATACCCAAAAATATAACAAAGTTAGTGGCTCGGCAAATTAAACTTTGCTTTTTCATGTTGATAACCTGTGGAAAACTTGTCGGAAACTTGGACAGCTTTCTATATTCTTAATGGGTTTATTAAATTAGCTTTGTTTGTTTTCAGCATTAAAAAATAAATTAGGGGAAATGGAATCAAAAAAATCTACAGCATTACGACTGGGTTACAAATCAAAAAAAACCGAAATGGGTAATAATTTAGGCAAAGTCCCCCCCCAGGCTGTTGATTTAGAAGAAGCCGTTCTCGGTGCTTTAATGTTGGAGAAGGATGCATTGACTAGTGTAATTGACATATTAAAACCTGAAAGTTTTTATAAAGGAGCCAATGAGGAAATTTATAAAGCAATAGTCGCACTTTTTAACAATTCCGAGCCTGTTGATCTATTAACTGTAACCAATCAACTCCGAAAAACTGGAAAATTGGAAATAGTTGGGGGTTCTTATTACATTACAGAACTTACCTCAAGGGTAAACTCAGCTGCCAATATTGAATACCATGCACGAATTATAGCTGAACAAGCTATTAAAAGACAATTAATTAAAATTTCAGGTGAAATCCAGAACGATGCTTACGAAGACACCATGGATGTTTTCGATTTATTGGACAGAACAGAGCAGGAATTATTTGAAGTAACCAATTCCAACATCAAAAAGAATTATGCTGATATGCATTCTTTAATGAAAGAGGCATTTCGTGAGTTGGAAGAAAGAAGAAACCATAAAGATGGGTTAACAGGTGTGCCCACAGGTTTTTCTGCTTTGGACAGAGTTACATCAGGATGGCAGAAATCGGATATGGTAATTATTGCTGCAAGGCCGGGTATGGGTAAAACTGCTTTTATTGTATCGGCATTAAGAAATGCTGCTGTGGATTTTAAACAACCTGTGGCAATATTTTCTTTAGAAATGTCATCCGTTCAGCTGGTGAACAGGCTTATTTCTGCTGAGGCTGAATTGGATAGTGAAAAAATTAAAAAAGGACAATTGGCCGACCATGAATGGCAACAACTGGTTTATAAAACAGCCAGTCTCACAGAAGCCCCCATCTTTATTGATGATACACCTGCCCTCTCTATTTTGGAGTTACGTGCCAAATGTAGGAGATTGAAACAACAGCACGACATACAACTGGTTGTAATTGATTATTTGCAATTGATGTCAGGAGACACCTCAAAAGGTGGGGGAAGCGGAGGAAACAGGGAACAAGAAATTGCTTCTATTTCCAGGGCATTAAAAAACATTGCAAAAGAATTAAGCGTACCGGTTATTGCCCTTTCGCAATTAAGTCGTGCGGTTGAAACTCGTGGCGGTGATAAAAGACCACAACTTTCCGATTTGAGGGAATCAGGTTCTATTGAGCAAGATGCGGATATGGTAATGTTTCTTTACCGTCCGGAATATTATGGCATTACTGAAGATGAAAATGGCCTTTCTACAGCTAATGTGGGTGAAGTTATTATAGCTAAACACAGAAACGGGTCTTTGGAAACAGTTCCTTTGAAATTTATCGGTCGATTTACCAAGTTCTCCGATCTGGATTCACCGGGAATGGAATCAAGCAGCCCAGGTTATGGCACTACTTTCCCTTCCGCTGCCGGAGTTCCTTCGGATTTTGACGCTCCGGGAGCTGTCACTATCCCAAGCAAGGCAAACGGAAATAATAACAACGATGGAGATGAAGCTCCGTTTTAACAGCGTGGCCTTAATTTAATAGTATCAAAATAAAAATAATCCGGCAAGCAAATTAAAATTATTTATGAAAGCCTTAATCCTGAATGAACCTAATGAAATTAAAATTGTAGATAAGGAAACACCAACTCCCGATTCAGGTCAGGGACTAATAAAAATAAA
>JBEPWY010000391.1:0-3471 GCA_041642185.1 Marivirga sp. | reverse complement strand
AAAACAACTCCCTGTTAAGGAGAAAAAAATTAAAGTCACTCATCGCTTTTTTTATTATTGGGTATGGAATAAAGGTGACAAAATTGCAATGAGGAAAAGAGGGCCTCAAGATATATGGCAAGGCCTATTTGATTTTGACATGACAGAAAAAATGGAGAAAATGGAGAACGAAGACATCCGTGAAATTCTACTTCAGTTATCTCCAAAGGCAAAAATCATAAGCATTTCAGCACCTGTTAAGCATATTCTCACCCATCAACGTATTGAAGCCGTATTTATAGAAATAGAAGATGTGGAAAAAGATTATGTGGTAGATAAAGAGTTGAAATTGTATGGCCTAAATGAAATTGAAGAGCTCCCGAAGCCTATATTAGTAGATAAATATTTGAATGGAAGAATTAATTGAGTAATTTTATATTAAAATAGAAGTGTCTGCATTTGCATTTACTTTCAATAGCTCCTAATTGAGCATTAATATTTTTAAACTGATTATAATAGAACCAATATTTTTAAGTTATGGCAGGTGTTAATAAAGTTATTTTAATTGGTAATTTGGGTAAAGATCCTGAAGTGCGCCATTTAGATAATGGAGCCAGCGTAGCAAATTTTTCAATTGCTACTACTGAGTCTTATAAAGATAGAAATACAGGACAGAGGGTTGATCAAACAGAGTGGCACAATATAGTGCTTTGGAGAGGGTTAGCTGAAGTGGCTGAAAAATATCTTAAAAAAGGTGATAGTGTTTATATTGAAGGCAAGCTCCGAACCCGGTCATGGGAAAAAGATGGGGTAACCAGGTACACGACAGAAGTAGTAGGTGATCAGATGACTATGCTAGGAGGTAAAAAGAGTGGTGATGATAGTGGTCAGGATTACTCCTCTTCTTCCAATCAGCAGGAAAGTAATAAAGGAAAAGCACCACAAGCTAACGCTTCTGCACAAACACCGGATAACGATAGTGAAATGGACGATCTTCCTTTTTAATAACATAAATATTATCTAAAACATTGGACGACCCTTCTCCTGGATTATTTTTATTTGCAAGCGTTATGACCACAGAATGGTTTTACATTCTGAATGGCATTGTTATGATTGTATTATTGATGATGTCTGCTTTAATATCAGGCTCTGAAGTAGCATTCTTTTCACTTGCACATGATGATCTGGCCAAATGTAAATCTAGTAATCAGCCTGCGGAGCAAACTATTATTGAATTGCTAAAAGACCCAAAGCGTCTTTTAGCTACCATACTTATTCTTAACAATTTTATCAATGTGGCCATCATTACACTTTCCACATTTGTTACCTGGGAAATAGTAGGAACTAAGGATACTGAAGGGTTAACAGTTGTTATTTTAACCGCCGTTATCACTTTTATTATAGTTTTTTATGGTGAAATAGTCCCAAAAGTGTATGCCAATCAGAATAATCTGAGCTTTGCAACCAGAATGGCTCCCGTTTTACGCTTCGGGGGTAAAATTTTCAGCCCACTTTCATGGGTATTAATGTCCAGTAGTAATATCATAGAAAAGCGGGTAAAACAAAAGGGATTTAGTATTTCAGTAGATGAATTACATCAGGCTTTGGAAATAACCTCCAACAAAGATACTACTGATGAGGAAAGAGGTATCCTGAAAGGAATTGTAAATTTTGGTACTTTATCAGTCCGCCAGGTAATGAAATCCCGATTGGATATTACTGCCTTTGATATAGAAGAAGATTACCATGTTTTAATGGATCAGATTAACAAAAACGGCTTCAGCAGAATTCCTGTTTATCGTGATACCATTGATAAAATTGAAGGAATCCTGTACGTAAAAGATTTATTGCCGCACATAGAAAAGGATGAGCATTTTAACTGGCAGGAATTATTAAGGCCTGGGTTTTTTGTGCCGGAATCTAAAAAGGTGGATAGTTTGCTGAAGGATTTTCAGGAGAAACGCGTGCATATTGCTATAGTTGTAGATGAATACGGAGGTACCTCAGGGCTAATTACTTTAGAGGATGTAATTGAAGAAATAGTGGGCGAAATAAGCGATGAATTTGATGAGGATTATGATGTCGCCTATAATAAACTTGATGAAAACACTTTTATATTCGAAGGTAGAACTTCCCTTAATGATTTCGGAAAAATAATTGGTGAAGACCCCTCTTATTTCGATGAAGTAAAAGGAGAGAGTGAATCGATTGGCGGTTTATTACTTGAAATCAATAGTAAATTACCAAGAGCCGGAGAAAAAATTAATTTTAGAAAATATGTGTTTACCGCGGTATCTGTAGATAATAAAAGAATTAAAAGAGTTCGCGTTTTCATTAAAAGAGACGAGCCTTTTCATACCAATTAAATAAATGTAGTCCAGCTTTTTCCAAAAACCACATCTCCCTTATCCTCCACATAAGGAATGTTTACTTGTATTTTACTATTATCTTCCTTTTTTAGTAAAATCGCCAATGCATCCTTATCAATATGGGTCTCATCTTCTACATGTGCATCAAAAGCAACCAAAAAGCATTTAATAGCTTCTTTTTTATATGAAGATAAAGCTTTCTGCCATAGTTGGTCAATAAGTGGCAGTTTAAAATCCTGATCTAAACCCCTCAAAGAAATCCGCTGTTTTGAATTTAGTTTTGTTAAAGTATAGCCAAATGGAATAACTGTAATTTTCTCCTTCTTTAGGTTCAGAAAATGAATTTTAGCTGTATTGATCAATTGCTTCTCCTGTTTTGTAAAATCATTATATAGCTTTATCAAAATATTAGTTTTAGTGCATTGTAACATTTATAATAGTGAGGCGTCATCCTTAAAAATAATTATCTAAATGAAATAGTCATAAACGCGGCATAGCAACTGAGCATAGCTTGCCTGCCTTTGGCAGGAATATTAAAAGGAAATGTGATGGTTTTAGGTTTTGCTAACGGCTGAACTATTCCATGTGGTAACTAAAAAACATTTATATACACATGAAATACATACTAGCATTAATATTCCTCAGCTTAAACTTTACAAGCTGCAAAAATCAAAATGAAAAAGCTGAAAATATTGATACTGATTCTGTTCCGCTAATAATGGACAGAAATACCGACTCACTACTTCTAGATCCCCAAATTAGCTCTGTTTCTTTAGGGATTTATAAAAATGGCAATAAATATATAGGTCACTATGGTGAATTGGATAGAGGAAAAGGAAACAAACCCACCGACAGCACCATTTATGAAATTGCATCTGTTAGTAAAACTTTTACCGGTTTAATTGTTGCTAATGCGGTTTTGGATGGCAAGCTAAATTTAGAAGACGATATTCAAACCTATTTAAACAAAGAATTTTCAAACTTGAAATACAATAATGAAGCTGTAAAAATTAAGCATTTGATAACCCACACAAGTGGATTGCCTAAATTTCTACCTGCTAGCATTCCCGCTTTATTTTCTGATTTTAATGAGAGCTTACCCTTCAAAATTTTTGAAATACAA
>JBEPWY010000390.1:0-3480 GCA_041642185.1 Marivirga sp. | reverse complement strand
GGTCAGTATCTGCCGGAACGGCAGGCGATTAAAGGCTTTAAAAGCACTTTGACTATCTTAAATTAGGCCGGCATAGAGGGGTCAGCATGCTCCGGCTTCTCCAGTTAGTTTCCAGCCTTCACAGTTTTGTCAGCTGGAGGCTGATCAGCCCTGCTGGCAATTGAACTTCAAATGAGATAACATGAAAGTGGTGTACCTTTTCGGAAACCTCAGTTTTTCTGACTCATCCCCAGCCAAAGGCTGGCAAGCTGGCCCTCTTTCAGAGGCCCACCCTTCTTACCGATGGGTCGGCACATGCTTTTTCTGAAGAGAAGGGAAAATTATCTGCAATCATTTAAATTAGTAATCGAAGTGCCTAAGAAAATTTAAAGGAAGATGTTGATTTATAGATAATTTCTCCCCTCTATCCTCTGGAGAGAGGGGAAGATTTGTCGAAAACAAATTAGGGGTGAGTCTAAAGAGGCGGCTTGACAACTAGCTAAAAGTGTTAGTTACAGTAAACAAAGGTTAAGCCTTAACGGTATTAGGAATCATCCCTGATCACCTCCCCTTAGGAAATTGCATGGTAAAGGTGGTGCTCACATTAGGCGTGGAGCTGACGTTAAGTTTGCCGTTGTGCAGCTGCATAATCTGTCTGGAAAGTGCCAGGCCTATACCTGAACCATTTTTTTTTGTGGTAAAAAAGGGAATGAAAATTCTTTCCAAGGCCTCAGGTACTATTCCGCCGCCATTGTCTTCCACATTGATATAGTAAAAGCTTTGTGTAGTAATGATACTGATGAATATGATAGGCTCTTTTGAATCCATTAAAGCCTCTTTCGCATTCTTGATCAGGTTAATTAAGATCAGCTGAATTTGCTCCTCATCGGCCCATAATTGCACCTCGTTTTCAGGCAGCTTAAGTGTTAATTTGACACCACTTTTTTGAAGATCCTCTTGTAATAATTTGGACACATACTTTATCAATTGTTGCGCAGAAATAACGCAAAAATTTGGTGCAGGAATATTGGTGTAATCCCTGTAAGCATTGATGAAATTCACGAGCCCCCTGCTTCTGTTTTCTATGGTTTTAAGTCCCAGCTGTAAATCTTCATGGGCTTCAATCGGCATTTCATAGGAGCTTGAAAGTTTTATCAAATCTTCTTCCAAAATATCGTTCATGGAACTTACCAGGGAAGAGATAGGCGTAATGGAATTCATGATCTCATGGCGTAACACTTTAGTAAGGTTTTGCCAGGAGTGCAGTTCATTTTGTTGTAGTTCTGAATAGATGTTATGCAGCGATATGATTTTCCAGTCTTTAGGCCCAATACGCAAAACAGTGCTGTTGACAGATAATTTGATTTCATTGTTTACTGATATTAAATCGCTTTTGCCGGGTTTCAAATTCATCAGTTGCTCATAAATTTTCGGTTGGCTTCTTTTTATATCGTTCATATTGCGTATTTGCGGAGTAAGCAATAATTTTTTGGACATATTGTTGAGTAGGCCAACTTCTCCCTTGGCGTCAAAAGATAAAATCCCCGTTTGTATATTTTGTAAAATAGTGGAGATCATAATCAGGTTTTGTTCCTTCTCCACCCTTGTTTTCTTAAAAACCTCCAGCACCTCATTAAAGGCTTCATTTAAATTGCGGAAGGATTTCCCTAATTTATTATCGGTAGAAAAGCCTGAGGAAAAATCGGAATACCGCACCGACTCCAAAAAGCGGATCACTTTTTTGTTTATGGTGTTAACATAATGGTAAAGCTCAATAAATTGCATCACAGCTATAATGAGCAACACAACGGGCGCCAGGTAATTTTCTGAAGATTGAAAAAGAAATGCCGTAATACTTAGCACTGTAAATATCAATACTAGCCTGACTACCAATCCAATACTAAATCTTTTGAGCATTTTAAATTTTTATGTGTTCCTTGTTTTACAAATAATCAAATCTATATTTTAAACTTTTCCAATCTTATGTACAAATAGGAGCGACTAAGGCCTATCCTCAACAAGGCTAATCAGCCTATGGCCTAAATCCCTCCTGATTGCAAGCCAGAAAATAAGCAAGATTAATCTTTGTGTTCTTTTGTCTCTTTTGTGGTAGGAATTTGCTGCCGATGCTACAGATTAATAAAAATTATTTTTTAACCACATAAGATACTATAGAAAACAAAAGGATTTTTGCTAAAGCAAAAAAGCTTATTGTTAGAATATGTTAAATTCTAAGAATCCCTCTTCCCCCTTTGGGGATAGGTGGCTATAAACCATATTTCTCCAACCTCCTATAAAGGGAAGACCTTGTAAGACCTAATTCCTGTGCTGCCTGGGTAATGTTGCCATAATTTTTATCCAGGGCTTTCCTGATCAATATTTTCTCTACATCTTCTATATTTAAATGATCTAGATTCATATTTCCATTCTTTTTGCCATCATGCTGGACCGATTGGAAGAAAAAATCTTCCGGCTGCAAAACTGTATGGCTGCTCATAATTACTGCTCTTTCGATGCAATGTTGCAATTCCCTAATGTTGCCCGGCCAATCATATTTACACATCCTTGATAAGGCCGCATCACTTACTTTATAAATTTCTTTATTGTATTTTTTGCTATAGAAGTTGATATAATGATCTGCCAGTAATGGTATGTCCTCTGTTCTTTCCCTGAGGGAGGGTAACTGAATTTCAATGGTATTGATCCTGTACAGCAAATCCTGCCTGAATTTTCCTGTCTGGATCATCTCCTGAATGGGCATATTGGTAGCGCTGATCAGCCGTATATCAATATCAATTTCCTTATTGCTCCCTACTCTGGTTACTTTTCTGTTTTGTAGGGCAGTCAGCAATTTTGCCTGCTGCGGCAAGCTGATGTTTCCTATTTCATCCAAAAATAGCGTGCCATTTTGAGCAACTTCAAAGCGCCCGGCCCTGTCTTCTTTCGCATCGGTAAAAGCACCTTTTTTATGGCCGAAAAGCTCACTTTCAAACAAACTATCAGCAACAGCTCCTAAATCTACAGTTACAAATACTTCCTCGTCTCTCAATGAATTTCTGTGGATGGCTCTTGCAATCAATTCCTTACCCGTACCATTTTCGCCTGTTATCAAAACGTTGGCATCGGTGCGGGAAACCCGTTTAATAGTATCAAAAACCTGCTGCATGGCAGGCCCTTTGCCAATAATATCGCGAAATTTCCTATCGATATCAGCCGACAATTGCTTTTGTTGGGATTGTAACTGGTTAACTTTATTGCCCGCATCTTTTAATTTAAGAGCAGAATGTAAAGTCGCCAGCAGTTTATCATTTTCCCATGGCTTTAATACAAAATCAGTAGCGCCTTGTTTGATTACTTTTACAGCCGTATTCACATCACCATAAGCAGTAATCAATACAACTATGGCCGAAGGATCTATTTCTAGAATCTTATTCAGCCAATGGTAACCTTCCTGCCCTGTACTTACGTCCCTGGTGAAATTCATGTCCAGCAAAATGATAT
>JBEPWY010000389.1:0-3490 GCA_041642185.1 Marivirga sp. | reverse complement strand
CTTTATGGAAGTTTGAGGGTGAAATTACCTTACTTGAAAAGGACGCAGACTGGGATGAGGTAATTCCAAAATTGTGGAACGCACCCATATTAGGTTTTGACACAGAAGCAAAGCCGGCCTTTAAAAAAGGAGTATATAATCCTGTTTCGCTAATTCAATTAGCAACGGAAGAGGAAGTTTTTGTGATCCGTAATCTGTTGTGTGGCTTCCCAGGGGATTTGATTAGAATATTTGAAGATCCTTCCATTGTAAAAGTGGGAGCGGCCATTAGAGATGATATTAAAGATTTACAGAAATTAAGAAAGTTTGATCCTCAGGGATTTGAAGACATCAGCACCATTGCGCAGGCAAATAATGTGAAGCAAATAGGTGCAAAGAATTTAACTGCTATATTTTTAGGTAAGCGCATTTCCAAAGCACAGCAAACCTCTAACTGGGAGCGTACACTACTTTCACAGGCACAAATTGATTATGCGGCTACTGATGCTTTTTTAGGACTGAAGGTATATCAGGCATTCCAGGATTTAGGCTGGACCTAAGTCAGTTACTAAGAAAAAATAGGAAAGTTATATTTTACTCAACGATCAGTCGTTGAGTAAAAATTCCATTGCTTCTTCAGGCGTGGAACAAAGCTTTACTTGGTTTCCAAATTTATTGGAAGCCTTTATCAATATATTCAGGTAATATCTTTTAAAAACATTGGAATCAGTCACTGCAGCTGTCTTACGAATTCCGAGCTTGACAGACTCAGGCGTTACATAATTTTCAAAATGTTTTCTGCTTTCTATAGAAACCACTCCCTGTTCACGAATGTCTGAATAAAATAGGCGTGTAGGCTTCTTTTTTGCATTGTTAATTAATATCTCAAACAGATCCATGTATTCCTGTTGTGTACAGGATCCCTTCCATTCTATACCAACTAATTGCTGATCAGGATTATAAAATGCTACTGCATATTTTGTTTCTGTGAGTATTTCTGATGATGATAATATATCTTTTGCGTTGACCATTGATTACACTTTGTATATTTAAAAATAGTGATTTGGCTGAAATTTAAAGTTAATAAAAATATTGACAGTTTGAATAAGTGAATGCTGCTCAATCGGTATAATGTAAGATTAGTGAAAAGTATGAGGAAAAGTGATGTCTAGTTGCAAAGATTAAGCCTATTGTTAATTCAGCTAATTATAAAATCTATTTTATACTTCTCCTAAAACCAAATCAGCTATATTTATGATGCTTCCGGCACCAAACAAAGGCAGGAAGTATATGAAAGCAATACATTGATAAAAGCTACGGATTATATAGGCGCACTTATTTTAGAAAATGATACTTTGCAGTTTATCCAGACTGCGGAAGGAAGAATTGTGCCTAAAACGGTAGACGGAGCAGATAAAAACGAATACCAGTACCATTTAAAAGACCATTTGGGTAATGTGCGGACTACTTTTGCAGTAAAGGACGATGACTATCCTACTGATTTTGAAATAGATACAACCTTTCATCCTTATTTTGATAATTACGGTGAGATTGAAAGGCTAGTCAATATCATGAAAAGAAGTGGCAACAAAAGCCATAGGCTGCTAGGCAGAAATACTGCAACAGTCGGCCTGATGAAGTCACTTTCAGTAAGCAAGGGCGATAAAGTAAGTGCGGAAGTGTACGGTAAATACCTTGCAGTGGATAATCAGGACGATGCAATTAATACAACTGCATTAGTAAGCGCATTAGTGAACATGCTTTCGGGCGGTGTGGTAGCAGGGGAAACAACCTTAACATCGGAAAACTTAACTGGATTTGGTTCAGCAGGTATAGCTGATGACTCCGATAAACAAAGCCCAAGGGCCTACCTGAACTACATCATGCTGGACAAAAACTTCAACTTTGTGGACAGTGCCAGTGGCTTAGATAGGCTAAGCACAAACGCAGCAGATCTCGGAGATGGTAGTGCGGCACATGAAAAATTATCTTTTGAGGAAATACTAATTGATCAGGACGGATACCTGTTGGTGTTTTTAAGCAACGAAAGCCAGCAACCGGTAGATGTGTATTGGGATGATTTCAGAGTAGATCACCATTATAACGCAGTACTGCAGGCGGATGATTACTATCCCTTCGGCCTAACCTTTAACTCATACCAGAGGAGCTACAGCAAGGCGAACAATTTTAAGTACAACGGCAAGGAAGAGCAGGAAGAAACTGGGTGGTATGATTATGGATTAAGACAATATGATCCAGAATTAGGTGTTTGGCATGCTGTTGATCCAAGTGCTACTAGTTATTATGACTGGTCGCCATATAGTTATGTATTTAATAATCCTATTAGATTAATCGATCCGGATGGAGCAGATCCAGAAGACAATGTGACGGGCAATTGTTGCCCTGGAGGAACCGCACGGACAGGTAGATCCAATAATAGAGGTAGATCGGGTGGTAATGTAGCGAGAATGAGAGAGTCTGTTTCAAATGCGGCATCTATCAGCCGTAGACGATCTGGATTTGCCACATTATCCAGAAGAGAAGGAACAATGTTTAGGAAAAATGTAACATATAGTACAAGTCGAGGTAATGGTTTAAATGTTAGTGGCAGATCTTCAGGAACCAATATAGGTTTTTCTGATAATCAACATACGTTTGGTACAAGAGCAGGAGGGGTAGCTAAAGTTCTTAATGATATAAGAGGCTTTGCACAGAATATAGTTGATAATGCAGAAACCATTACTGTTTCAGAATCATTTACTAAAGCAGGGGGATTTGATTTGAGTTTAGGTTCGGATATAACAGTTGATAATTTTCAAACAACTTTGCAATTGAAAGAACTGGAAACCAAGTTTAATGAAGGGGTTTCAGGTTTAGCTAGAGGTGAAATGTCTCAAGAGGAATTTAATGAATTACCGATGGAGGAACAATCAATGAGGTTAAATGCTGCTAGACTATTTTCTGGCCCATCTCCATTGCAAATTGTAAATCAAGCTATTTCAAATTCAGAAGTGGTAAGTGAAGAAAGGGAAGATCTTCCAAGTATAAGCCCAAGTAATTAGAAATGTTTTTTAACAGAAGAAATAAAGCCCTTATCGATGAAAGTGTTAAAAATCAGATAGATGATTGCTTTGCAATAATTGAAGAATTTATTTCAATAGAAAGCTTAATGGTAAAAGAAACAGTTTTACCTACTAGAGATTTTTTTATGCAGAAATATGATGGTAAAAAAGAGGATGGAATTTATATTTTTCAGAGGGTTTGTTTTTTTATGGATATTGACCCAAACGATATTATTTTTGATTACTATTCAGAAAAGAATAATGTTGAATTATCATCTGGTTTAATGCCAGTATTAGAAGAGGATCAAAATACTACCCTAACCAATTATATAGAATATGACAATGGTGATGTGGAAATTCTTGTTGAAGAACATGCTCTTTTAGACCCATTAAACCTAATAGCTTTAATTTCACATGAAATAGGTCAATATAAACTAAGAAAAAAGTTA
>JBEPWY010000388.1:0-3503 GCA_041642185.1 Marivirga sp. | reverse complement strand
GGTTTCCAAATTACCCAAAAAACTGAGGGAAGAGATTCATCAGAATAAATAAAACTCTACTCTTCTATTTAATTCTCTGCCTTCCACTTCATCGTCATTAGATGCTATTGGTCTTTCTTTACCCTCACAGCTAATTTCTATCCTCAATGCATTTACTCCCATTGAAACTAATTCTTGCTTAATATTTTTGGCCCTTCTACATGAAAGATCAATATTCATATCTTCTCCTCCAATACCATCGGTATGACCTTCTACTAATAATTTAGATTGAGGCTTATCGTTTAACTCTTTTACTATTAACTGTAATAAAGTTCTATTTTTGAATTGAATTTTTTCTGAATTAAATTTAAAATAGATGTTATTTTTTATTTTTATACCTTTTCCACCGGCATCTAAATATTGAATGGTATCAATATCATTAACGCCTCCAAAGCCTAATTTCTCCCCTATTTTCGCAAAGAAACCCTGATGTTCGGGCTGATCTGGTTGTTCTGCTACCATAGTTTGCATTTCAATATTTAGGCTAACCGCATTGGGTTTTTGTGCTACGCTCTTAGTTTCTGGAACTTCCTCCTCGGTTTCCTTTTGTATTGCCAACTCTTCATTAGTATTGATGGAATCAATATATTGAAGTTTCTTTGTAACTGTTGCTGTTTCATTTATTTCAGCTATAATTGGCTCTTGCAAGGGCTGCGCAACCTTTGTTTCAGCAGTTACACCTGATACACTTGACTTACGATTTTCTCTAGCGGCAATTATTTTATTCTTAATTTCATCTGAAAGAGTAGCTCTCCATACATCTCTATTCACAGAGCCAGGGGGGTAGGAGTCATAATATAAATATTTAAAGTCAGGTGAAATAGAAACAAAAGTTTCTTCAAAAGGTGAATTAATTATATTACCTAAATTTTCAGGTTCGGTCCAGTTTTCCCATGAATTATCAATTCTATGGCTCATATAAAGATCTGCCGCTCCTTGTCCAGAAAAGCCATAGCTTGCAAAAAATAAAGTGTTGCCGTCAATAGTAAGAAAAGGTGCAAAATCGGCTTTTTCACTATTAATAGCTTTACCCATGTTCATAGGAGTACTGTAACTATTAGCATTCGGCTGATAAAGGCTGTAATATAAATCCTGATCACCTTCAGTATCTTTTCTTTCTACAGCCATGATTATAACTTTTTCTTTAAAATTATAATCAAAATCTATATAAGGGCTCTTGTTGTAAAAGCCGTCAATTTTCATTTCAATAGCTTTTTTGTTATTTTTCAGGAATAAAGCAAGCTCTGTGTCTACACCTTTATACTCTGTATTTACAAAAATAAGGGAGTCTTCATTTGCATTTATTCTTACCAGATCATTGGCTTTTTTATCGTTATAGGGCTCGCCCAAATTAACAGGTTTTGCCCAAATGCCTCTTGGGTCAAATCTGCTTAACCATACATCTTGAAAATCTTTGTCGCCTTTAATGTTTTCCGGGTGGAAACGCCTGTTGATGTATAGTGATTTGCCATTGTCCGAAATAATTGGTCTGACGTCCTGAAATTTACTGTTAACATCACCCGGTATACCTTCAGTTGTTATCTTTTCCTGAGCAAAGGAAAAAGTGGGGATACATAGTATACACAGATAAAAATAAACTATTCTCACAAAAAAGGTTTTACAGATACAATGTAAATATATTACTAACATTGAATTTCCACGAACAGAGATCATATTTTAAATTTATATCTTATGTGTTTAATCGAATTTTTCGACGAACACTGATTTGTATGGTATTAAAATATACGTTTGTGAAACCAATCTCGATATAAACCTTAAATTTGTGTAGTTGTATACAATATTAAAGTTAACAAATACTACTAATATTATGAAAACGTTCTTATTAACTATATTTTTACAAGTTATATTAGTGATTAGCTCGATAGAATTAATGTCGCAAAACAAATTGTCTTACTTAGCTTTAGGAGATTCCTACACAATAGGTGAATTAGTGGAAGAGGGGTCGCGCTGGCCAGTTATACTAGCAGAACGGCTTAATGCCTTGGGTTTAGATGTGGAATTAGATCAGATTATAGCTACAACAGGCTGGACAACTGATGAATTAATAAAAGCTATTGCCGATAAAAATGATGATTTAAAACAAAATCAATATGATTTAGTTAGCTTGTTAATAGGAGTTAATAATCAGTATAGGGGTTATTCAATTGAACAGTATAAAAAGGAATTTGAACAACTACTTAAAAAATCAATTGAATTAGCGGGGAACAGGCCACAAAAAGTTTTTGTTGTAAGCATTCCAGATTATGGAATAACTCCCTTTGCGGCAGAAAATGATAAAAATAGCAAAACAGTGGCTTCTGAATTGTTAGAGTACAATACTATTGCAAGAGAAATAGCGTCAAAGCATAAGGTTGCTTTTTTTGATATCACCCCAATATCTTTAAAAGCATTGATAAAGCCTAAATATTACTTGGCTACCGATCAGTTACATCCTTCCGCAAAAATGTATGAAGAATGGGTTGATTATATGGAAGTAGCTATATATCAACAGTTAAAATAATAATTATATTGAAACAAGTATTCATCCTTTTGGCAAGTGTAATCCTCCTCTTTGTTTCCTGCAAAGACAAGATGGTATGTGCTGCATTTCAAAGTAGCTATATACTTGATGATCAAAAACAGGCTGAAAAATTCTCTTTTTTTAAAAATGACTCATTGATTTTAGAAGCCAATGCAAACGGACATAAAAAGGATATTTATGGTATGTCTGAAAGAAAATATGGCTATTGGAATGAACTAAGGTTATTGGTAGTCCACCAAAAGGATGTTTATAGTGATGAAGTAGATTCATTACTGAATAGTAAAAGGCTGCGAGAGAGGGCTGAATTTGATATGGATAGCTCACTGGCTCAAAATGTAGATTCAGTTCAATATGAAGAAGGTGAAGATGCATGGGACAATACAAAAAGGTTCCACTATAATGTGGATTTTGTTAATTATATGATGCTAGTAGGAAACGATGTACTCCTTGCGCAATCTGTCCAGAGGGATTCCGCAGAAGCTAGAAAAAAAAGGCAGGAGCCGATGGTTAATGATTCCCTAGTAAATAAAGATAAAGGCGGCTTTTTAAAAAATCTTTTTGGAGGTAATAAAGAAGAAGGTAAAAGAAGATCAGATAATATGAATGATTCCGGTAATGATATGGCTACCAAACCGGAAAATGAGGAGAGTTGATTTTTTTAATCTTTGGCAAGATTCTAGTTGTAAATTTTATTTAAGACTTAGGAAGCATTTTATTTACCCTGCCTTTTTAAAGCCCCAGAGAAGTATAATCTTAATAGATATAATAGCACTGACCAAATTTAGTTGCATGCTGAAATGGAGCCCAGAGATTATTTCACAACAGAAGATCTTGATTCTAAATGTTTATGTGTCGGTTATATCTTCCTCCAAAGGCGCTATGGAAATAGATTTAAAATCAGTATACACAAATCATTTCTTTA
>JBEPWY010000387.1:0-3509 GCA_041642185.1 Marivirga sp. | reverse complement strand
TAAAAGGAAATGTGATGGTTTTAGGTTTTGCTAACGGCTGAACTATTCCATGTGGCCAATGGAAATAAATATATACACATGAAAGCAACTATTTCTCAACTTGAATATATTATCGCTTTAGATACTTACCGCCATTTCGGTAAAGCAGCGGATAAGTGTTTTATAACTCAACCTACCCTTAGTATGCAGATTAATAAACTGGAGGAAAATTTTGGGGTTAGAATATTCGACAGAAGCAGGCACCCTGTAATACCGACCGAACTAGGGGTTGTTTTGCTGGAACAGGCGAGAAGAGTTGTGAACGAGGCCAGAAAAATGGAGGAATTAATTGAGGATCAGAAAAGTGAAATCGCTGGAGATTTAAGAATAGGAATCATCCCCACTATTGCCCCTTATCTGATTCCGCTTTTTGCTACTAGCTTTATGAAAAATTATCCGGATGTGGATATAAGGGTGGAAGAGTTGCTCACGGCTACCACCCTTCAAAGGGTAAAAGATGAAACTATTGATGTTGGAATAGTTGTTGGCCCTATAGATGACCCCTCTATTAGGGAAATCCCCATTTATTATGAAAAATTTATCGCTTATGCCCATAATACGCCGTTTAAAACAGGGCAGGTAATAAGTGGCGCTGATCTGGAATCAGCTGATCTATGGTTGCTAAATGAAGGACATTGTTTTAGAGAACAAGTGCTAAACATTTGCCAAAATCGTAATCTTGATAATGTGTTAAATTATCAAAGCGGTTCCTTGGAAGCCTTGAAAAGAATGGTGGATAAACAAGGAGGGATTACTTTATTACCTGAACTGGCCACTTTAGATTTGTCCGAATCAGATATGAATAAATTACATACATTTAAGATGCCGACACCCTTCAGAGAAGTGACCCTTGTTATGAAAAGGGATTTTCTAAAACGAAGGTTAATAGAATCTTTACAGAAAGAAATTATCGGAAACCTGCCAGAAGATATAAAGATTAGGGAGGAGAATGAATTACAAGTAATTAAATGGCGTTGAGATTGAGTTAGATAAATTTTCTGATTTTGCGAAATAATCATTAAATTGAGTTAAAAATTAGAATACGATGAAAGAATTAGGAAGAAATGAGCCTTGCCATTGTGGTAGTGGTAAAAAATATAAAAACTGCCATATGGGCCGTAGTGGTGAAATTTCCAGCAATAAAAATGTACTTTTTATTTCTCTATTTGCCATTATACTAGCTATTGCCGTTTTTTCAGTAGTTTATAATTGGGATAAAGGACCTTCAACGAGTAACAGTAATACCAATCAATCGCAAACACCACCACCATCGGGCGAAGCTCCTCCTGGTAAAGTATGGTCTGAAGAGCACGGACATTACCACGATATTTGAATTGAATAACCGATATAATTTAACAATACATGTTTAAAGCAATTTGTACCGATATAGACGGTACATTACTGAATACGGATAGAAAACTTTCTGACAGAACAATTTCCGCAATCAAATCTCTTCCTAAGGATGTGCCTGTAATCTTAGCTTCATCAAGAATGCCTTTGGCTATGCGGCATTTGCAGGAGAATTTGGGTATCAATCATCATCCGCTCATTTGCTATAATGGAGGCTTTGTAGTTGATCAGGATCAGGTTATTCGCACATTGGATTCTGTCACCATCTCTTTTTCATTAGCTAAAAAAATTGCTAAATTAGCTGAAAGTAGTGAGTTGCATGCCAGCTTTTATTTCGAGGATCAATGGTATGCCCCAACTCATGATGAATGGACTGAAAGAGAAATTAAGAATACACAGGTACAGGCGAAAATTATTTCAAACTCAGAATTAATTGATCAGTGGAGTAGAACTCAAACGGGGGCGCATAAGATCATGTGTATGGGAGATCCTCAATTAATTGATGCTTTGGTTAAGCAACTTAAGGGCGAAAATGAACCTTTACATCTATATCGCTCTAAAGACACCTACCTTGAAATTGCCCCACTTCAGATATCAAAAGCATCCGCTTTGAACTTATTATTAAAGAGTAAATATCCTTTCTCCGTAGAAAGCGTTATAGCTTTTGGAGACAATTTTAACGATATAGAATTGTTAAACGTAGTGGGGAAAGGTATAGCTGTGGCCAATGCGAAAAAGGAATTAAAAGCTGTAGCGAATGAAATAACTGATTCTGCCAAAGAAGACGGCGTGGCAAAAGCCATTGAAAAATATTTTCTTTAAGCCTTTCTGAGTCTCTTTTTTAATATTTAAAAAAATTGATTGAATGGAAATAGTAGGTAATCTGATTAAGTCAGCTATTGCTGTAGGTAGTAAACTGCAAAATAAAGAGGAGCCTGTAAAAGCCCAGAAAGAAGTACTGGAAGAATTAATAGATAATGCAAAGAATACTGCATTCGGAAAATACTATGGCTTTAAGCAGCTCTTAGATAATGATAATTTGCATGAGGCATTTAGTAAAGAGGTGCCTTACCATGATTACGATAAAATCTTCAGTAGATGGTGGTGCAAAACACTAGAAGGGAAAGCAGATATTTGCTGGCCGGGCATTTGTAAATATTTTGCAGTTAGCGCTGGTACTACAAGTAATAGCAAACGTATTCCGGTAACTGAAGAAATGTTGGAAAGCGTAAGGAAAGCCGGTATGTACCAGGTTTTAAGCCTGCCGAATTTTAAAGATCTTCCCGAATCTTTTTTTGATAAAGAAATACTAATGCTGAGTTCCAGCACTAATCTGCAAAAAGCTGGAAATCATTTGGAAGGTGAAATTAGTGGGATAAGTGCAGCAAAGATTCCTAATTGGTTCAGAAGGTTTTACAAACCAGGGGAGGAGATAAGTAGGATCGATGATTGGGACGAGCGCATTCAGAGAATTGCAGAGGAGGCGAAGAATTGGGATATAGGAAGTATTTCAGGTATCCCTGCATGGATAGAGTTAATGTTGGAGCGGGTTATTGAATATAATAATTTGGAGACCATTCATGATATCTGGCCTAATTTAGCAGTTTATACTTCTGGTGGAGTGGCTCTTGATCCTTACAAGAAAAGTTTTGATAAGATATTCGGGAAACCTGTACAATACATTGATACTTATTTAGCTTCAGAGGGTTATTTAGCAACGCAGGTTCGACCAGATACAAGTTCCATGCAGTTAATTTGCGATAATGGTATCTTCTTTGAATTCATTCCTTTTAAACCAGAGAATATGAAGGAGGATGGCACTATTGCAGATGATGCCAAAGCCATTACTCTTGAAGATGTGGAAGAAAATGTAGATTATATATTAATAGTATCGACAGTAGCAGGAGCATGGCGCTATATGATAGGAGATACTATTGTTTTCACCAATAAAGAAATGGCGGAAATAAAAATCACTGGCAGAACGAAATTTTTCCTGAATGTTGCGGGCTCTCAATTATCTGTGAATAGGATGGATGATGCCATCAGCGAAATAAATGAGAAATTCCCTATTAACGTAAGAGAATTCACTGTCTCTGCTGTGAGAGAAAATGAAAAATACA
>JBEPWY010000386.1:0-3515 GCA_041642185.1 Marivirga sp. | reverse complement strand
TGAATATTTTGCCATACAGACTCAGGCGGATTGTCATTAAACCCACCTACAATTTTACGATATAGTTTTTCAAAGCTAACTTTAGCCATGGTATTCTTTTTTCAACCAATTCGACAATAAGCTCTTTGCTCTTGCATATTGCGATTTCGAAGTGCTTTCGCTGATGTCCATTTTTTTTGCTATCTCTTTATGGGAGTATCCATCAATAGCAAATAAATTGAAGACCATTCGAGCTCCTTCAGGTAATTTTTTTACTTCATTTAAAATCGCATCTGTATTAATCTTACTTTCTCCCGGATCAAAATACTCAAGTTTATCAGCAACTTTTTGATCATTAATATCAGAGTAATAAGCCATTTTAGAGTTTTTTTTGTGATAATCTATTGAGGTATTTACTATAATTCTCCTCATCCATCCTTCGAAAGCTCCTTCAAACTTGTATTGACCCAGATTTTTAAAAATTTTGATAAAGCTCTCTTGTAGAACCTCTTTTGCAGCTTCCCTATCGGCACAATAACTTAATGCAATGTGAAAAAATGGCTTGGCAAATTTTCTGTACAATTTTTCTTGTGCTAATCGATTATTTTTTTTACTGGCTTCAATGAGCTCTTTTAACTCAGCATCCACCTTCATGCTGTCATTATTTTCTGTCATTTAGTCCTTGCCACTGTTGATTCCTCTATCCTTCCTATTATCAATGAATATAAGGATGAATTCACTTGCTTGTGAAGAAATACATAATCTATTCCATCTATTGTTCCTTTTTCCGCATTGTTTAATGCCTCAAAACTTGTAATAGAAAACCAATAATCAGGATTGAAAATCACTTTAAATTCTTGTTTTTGATCTTTGATGAATGAGATGTTCCTGCCCCCGTCACTATTTATAAAAGGGATATCAAAAATAACAGGGTCATTTAAGGGCATAATAATTTTAAAGGTAGTTCCATTTTTACCGGCAGTTGCAGTAAATAATAAAGCTGGATTGACATCTCCTAAATAGTCATCAATTATATCTCCTAATGCTTCGGCTCTTTCTTCAGCTGTTTCGCTTTCAGTACCTGCCAGCCATTCAGTAAGGTCATCTGTAATTTCCTCTCTTTCTTCTTCATCTCGTTGAAAATTCAATCGAAATTTTAAGTTGTTATAAACTCCCTGAGGAATATCAATAGATATTTTATTGTTAATTTGAGACCGTAAATCGATATAACCTTCCTCTAGATTAAATTGTCGGTCTAAAAACACATTGCCTCCAGCATCTCTTGTCCCTTCAATTTCTAATTTCGAAATATTGATTTCTACTCTATCAACTATTATGTTATCATTTAAAGTTTGTAACGGCTCTGCTATAAAAGTAAGATCAATAGGTGTTGGTAATGATAAATTCTCTTCATCACATGAACTCAGCACTGCCAGAAAGAATATAATTGATAAAAATATTTTCATGTTTGCGTTATATTACATTCAATTGACGACTTTAGTTTAACTGAAGTTGGAATGCTTTGTGAAAATAGTTAAAAAAATCGAAATATTTTTAATGTGAAATTCTATTGGTGAATTAGTATTCAATCCTTTACCCCACTTTCATGATTTCTTAATTGTTTGTCAGCTTCATGTTCCGTTGAAATCTCTGGTTCTTCAATAGGAATATAATCATCAAGAAGTTCAATTAAATCAGGCTGTCCTGCATTTACCCAGGCGGTATACCAGTAATTTCCTACCATTCTTATTGAATTGCGCATCTGTTTTTCAACCTGTCCTTCCAAAGCCAAATGATAAGCTTTGGAAAATTCTCGCGAATAAACACGCATATTTACATTGCCTCTTAATTCTGAACTGTATTTTTCATCAGCCTTAAATTGCTTGGTTAGCTCTTTCTCAATTTGAAATACAGAATCAAGACATAAATGTGCTTGCTCAACGGCTTTCCATATTTCCAACTGTGTATTTTCAATATATTCTGCATTACCAATAAAAAAATCATAATCTCCGGAATACAATTCAGGTAAGCGGGACTCCCAAAATCCATGTATTCCATACTGCCCGCTCAGTTGTCCGTTATAATTTTGAGTAGTATGCAAGGGTACATTGGCATCCGCTATATAATGGCCTAAATCAGCAGAAATACGTAGAATTTTCTCCGCATCTTTTTGCTTAAAGGCCTCTGTAAGCTGGTAGGTGACAAAATGCACATGCCATGGAACTATACCATATGCCTGCAAGGTGTCTTCGGTATGTTTTTCAACTGCATCAAACCAATATCGTGGCATTTTATATGCAGCACTGTCCCCATATACATCTAAATCAATAAAATGCCTTGCCGCTTCCCCTTCTACAGCATATCTTCTTCTGTCAGGGTTGACAGCATTTTCAGTTATATATTGTATGTGTGATTTATAAAAGGTGATCATTTCAGGAGGGAGCGTGAAAACAGCAATTCTGTTGATCTGCTGATGCCCATAAAACCCCCACCTTGTTTTAAGTTTAGGTTTTTGAAATGAGAAATAAAAAAGGCTTAAAATGACAATTGCTAATAAAAAATGTCCGGGTTTATTCATTTGTAAAGCGTTAAAAAGATTGCAACAAAAATAACAGATTCAATGGGGAATCATCTACTTTTGTTGTTAATAGGTGACATAAAACTGCTAAAAAGATTAAAAATTATCTTGTAAAAGAATTTTATTTGAATTTCAAGTGGATAATTGATGTTTAGCTGGTGCGAATCAATTTATTTTTGAAACTATGGGCAATTACAAAGGCAGTTTTCACATCAATTCCTGATGTTATTTTATTAAATATTAAAGTTTCTCTCATTTAAATTAAAATAGCTTTTGTTAAATAGGCTGAAATCCATTACATTTGCAATCCTAAAAAGTAAGCAAGAAATACATTTGAATATATAATCATGGCAAATCACAAGTCAGCATTAAAAAGAATTAGATCAAGCGCTTCAAAACGTTTGCGTAATCGTTATCAAGCGAAAACTACTCGTACTTATGTACGTCAGTTAAGAGCAACTACTGACAAAACAAAAGCAGAGGAATTGTTGAAAAGTGTAACTTCTATGTTAGATAAACTGGCTAAGAAAAACATTATTCACAAGAAGAAAGCGGATAACAACAAATCAAAGTTAGCTAAGCACGTAGCTAATTTAGCTTAAGTTATATCTTAAAGATATTTTGAGCCTCAGCTATATCGGTTGAGGCTTTTTTAGTTTGTGGTAATTTTTTAACTTCTATCTTTACCAATATAATGGAAGAGGAGTACAACCAGATATCTAATATTAAAAGCTGGGCCGAGGCAGATCGTCCGAGAGAGAAACTGCTGACTAAAGGTCGGGAGGTACTTAGCGATGCAGAACTGATAGCCATACTGATTGGTTCGGGTACTAAATCTCTTTCCGCAATAGATGTTGGAAAGAATATTTTAGGGGCAACCAAAAATGATCTGAATGTACTGGCTAAATATTCAGTGAAGGATTTAATGAAATTTAAGGGAATAGGAGAGGCGAAAGCC
>JBEPWY010000385.1:0-3534 GCA_041642185.1 Marivirga sp. | reverse complement strand
AACTAAATAACATATTTGATAAGGTTGAGGATGGAAATTATGTTATCAATTATAGGGTAACTGACAGGAAAGATTAATCCAATCCTTAGTTTGATACTGAAATACGGCTATAAAAGCTAATTTTAAAAATTTATTTATTAATAACTATAATAGAAAATGATTCATTTAATTCTATTTTTTTCTTATATCGGGGTAATCAAAACGCTCTTCTTTTCAAATATGTTATTTAGTTTAAACGAAGAAACTTCCAGGGAAAACCCTTCAAAACCACCCAATATAGTTTTTATTATGGCCGACGATTTAGGCTATACCGATATTAACTGCTTCGATCCGTTAGGTCGTACATTTTATGAAACTCCGAATATTGACAAGCTGGCTCAGCAAGGCATGAAGTTTACGCAGGCTTATACAAATGCAGCCAATTGTGCTCCTACAAGAGCAGCTTTGATTAGCGGCCAGTATTATCCAAGGCAACCAATTTATCATGTTGGGCAATCCGGTCCCGGCAAGATGATTCCGGCATCCAATGCAAAAGAATTACCGCTTGAAAAAATTACGGAAGCAGAAGCACTGAATATGGGTGGGTACCGAACGGCATTTATTGGGAAATGGCATCTTGGAAACCCTCCGGATTTTGGTCCACGACAGCAGGGTTATGATATTAATATTGGAGGTTATGAAGCCGGTAATCCCGGTGCCTGGTCGGGTGGGTTTTTCAGTCCTAATAATAACCCGTATATCGATGATGCATCTAAAAATGAATTTCTGACAGACTACTTGACACGAAAAGCCATTGACTTTATTAGGGAAAATAAAAAGGGCCCGTTTTATTTAAATCTCTCTTATTATATACCACATACTCCTTTACAGGCATCCGCTTCTCTTGTGCAAAAATATAAACAGAAACAGCCTGACCGTGGCCATTACCACCCTACCTATGCTGCCATGATAGAAATATTGGATACTAATATTGGTAAAATCATGCAGACACTTGATGGTTTGGATATAGCAAACAATACCATCGTGATTTTCTATTCCGATAACGGAGGTATGGGAGGATATGAATTTCTTGGTTCGCACTATTTTAATGTGACAGACAATGCACCGCTTAAGGGTGGGAAAGGAACTTTTTATGAAGGGGGTATTAGGGTACCGCTCATTGTCAGGTGGCCGGAAAAAATTTTACCTGGAAGCATAAGCAAAGAACCGGTAATAAGTATCGATTTTTATCCAACTTACCTTGAAGCTGCCGGCATAAAAAACCCTAACGGATATATATTAGACGGAGAAAGCTTTTTACCCATTCTTAAAAATTCAGACCATTCATTGGAGCGTGAAGAACTATACTGGCATTTCCCCGGATATCCAAATGAAGCCTGGCGTACCACACCGGTTAGTGTAATTCGCTCGGGAGAGTGGAAGCTGAAAAAATTCTATGAAACCAATAAATTAGAACTATACCATTTAGCTGAAGATGAAGGGGAAAAAAATGATTTATCTGCACAACAACCCGAAATTCGCGATAGCCTTAGACTACAGATGGAAACCTGGCTGAAAAATAATGAAGCACCTATACCCAGGTGGCAATAAAAAATAATAAATTGAACCGGTTTGTAATTCTGTTTAGTTGCTAATCACTGGAGCAGGAATCATTGGATGTGCATCACAAGAGGAGAAAGTACGAAGTCAAAATATTATTTTTACCAGGAGTGATAAAAAATTGAAAGGTAAACCGGAGAATGTTTTAAAGAGACAAACTAAAATCAGATGAAAAAATTGATGATTGCTGCACCTTTAATAACCTTGCCAATATTATTTGGTAGTTGTGGACAGTCGGATAATAAAAAAAACAGTTCCGTTGAGAAACCCAATATCATATTTATTATGGTAGATGATATGGGTTATGGAGATTTAGGCTGCTATGGACAAAAGGAAATAAAAACACCGAACCTAGATAAACTTGCTGATCAAGGAATTAAATTTACTCAATTTTATTCCGGTTCTCCTGTTTGTGCCCCTGCACGTAGTGTATTAATGACCGGGCAACATACCGGTCATACCACTGTAAGAGGAAATCTAGGTATTGATGGGGTAATTGGTTTAGGAGGTAATAAAGGCAGAGTTCCTCTAAGAAATGAGGATGCGACAGTTGCGGAAGTTCTGAAAAAAGCCGGTTATGTAACTGGAATAACCGGGAAATGGGGTCTTGGAGAACCTGGTACAACCGGACTACCGAACGATAATGGGTTTGATGAATGGTTTGGCTTTTTAAATCAACGTAGAGCACATAATCACTTTGCCGATTATATTTGGCTTAATAAGGAAAAATTTCCGATTCCTGAAAATGTTGATGGCCGGAAAAATAGGTACACCCATAATATGTTTACCAATTTTGCACTTGATTTTATTGAAAGACACGCAAACCGAGACCAACCGTTTTTCTTATATATTCCTTATCTCTTGCCTCATTCTGCCTTTGATATTCCTGAAATAGATCCCCTTTATTCAGGAAAAAAATGGACTGATCAGGAGAAAGTCTATGCCAGTATGATTAGTTTAATTGATGCAGATATGGGAAAGATAAGAGCATCATTAATGAAGAATAAAATTTCAGATAACACCTTAATCCTATTTACCTCAGATAATGGTGCAGCTAATCGTTATGAAGGTAGGTTTAATAGTTCAGGATCATTAAGGGGGAGGAAACGTGATGTATACGAAGGAGGAATCCGCGTACCACTAATAGTTTCTATGCCTGGAGTAGTGCCGCAGGATAAAACCAATCAAAGTATTGGTTATTTTGCTGATATTTTACCAACCTTTGCTGAACTCGTGGAAGTAGAAATGCCAGAAAATATGGATGGAATTAGTTTCAAAGAGGCCTTTCTAAACAATAATTATTTGGGAGAAAAACGTACTTTATACTGGGAGTTTCATGAACAGGACGGTAAACAGGCAGTTCGTCGGGGAAATTGGAAAGGTGTGAGATTAGATGTTCATGAAAGAGGTTTTCATAATGAAATAGAATTATATGACTTAAATATAGATCCTTCGGAAGAGAATAATATTGCCAGTGAAAATCCGGAAATTGTGAAAACAATAATGGAAATAATGACCAGCGAACATGAATTATCTGAATCTTTCCCGTTTGATTTCGAATTACAAAAAATTAAAAATGAACCCTAGGGGTTTTGGTAAAGAAGAAGCTATTGATGGTTTTTTAAAACAGGTATCCATATATCAATCAGTTAACACCGGTCTGACTCCCATGCAACAGTTTACATGTAATAGCTTTTTATACTAATCCTCACTTCTTTCTTTTAACCCATGGAAAACTGCCAATCCACCTGTGGATGTTTCTTTATAGAGACTTGGCAGGTCTCTGCCGGTTTGGTTCATGGTGCTAACCACCTGATCGAAACTAATAAAATGTCGGCCATCAGAAAGCATGGCATAATCTTTATGATTTAGAGCACGTGCCGCTGCCATTGCATTTCTTTCAATACATGGAATTTGAACGAGACCAAGAACCGG
>JBEPWY010000384.1:0-3541 GCA_041642185.1 Marivirga sp. | reverse complement strand
ATAGACTGGGAGAATGAATTATATGAAATAATAAATAACGAATTAATAAAGCTACCTAAAAATGGCTAAAAGTAATTTTTGCTATTGAAAAATCTCATCTATAATTAACAAATGACAACTTTAGTAATAGGCGCAAGCGGTGCAACCGGAAAACAGTTGGTGGAGCAACTGTTGCAAACGGGACAAAAAGTAAAGATATTGGTCCGTCCGACTGCGAAAATAATTGACAGCTGGAAGGATAATGATAAAATATCCATCATTAAAGCCAATATCTCAGAGGTAAGCATTCAAGAAATGAAGAAATATTTGATTGATTGCCAGTCGGTAGCTTCTTGTCTTGGTCATAATATAACTTTAAAAGGTGTTTTTGGTAAACCTCGAAAATTAGTAACTGATGCAGTTAAACTGATTTGTATGTCAATACAAAAGAATTGTCCAGATAAACCAACCAGGTTTGTGTTAATGAACACTACCGGTAACAGGAACAGAGATTTAAATGAGCCCATTTCCATTGGAGAAAAACTAACAATGGGATTGATAAGGTTACTGGTACCACCACAATCAGATAATGAAAAAGCAGCAGACTTTTTAAGGCTTAGTATTGGGCAAAAAAATAAATTTATCGAATGGGTGGTAGTACGACCGGATAGCTTAATTAACGAAGATGAGCTAACCGAATATAAATTATATCCTTCTCCTGTAAGAAGCGCACTTTTTAATCCGGGAAAAAAAAGCAGAATAAATGTTGGAAATTTTATGGCTAGCTTAATCGTAGAAAATGACTTGTGGAATAAATGGCAAGGGCAAATGCCTGTAATTTATAATAAAGAGATTTAGGCCATATTTAGCTTGAATGAAGAAAGAATAGGAACAGGTATAAAAATGAAAGGAATATCACCTAATATTGATTTTAGTTTTGATTTCAGGATCTAGAGCTAAATCGATTAGATAAATTATTTGAGCATTAGCTTAAAAATACAGATCTGAACATTTTTGGTTATATTCTTCTGTTTTTTTATACTTTTGAAAACAGCAAAAGGCTTTTAATGCATAAAAGGGAAATATGAACAAGATAAAATACTTAATAATTGACGATGATATTGTTTTTAATAAGTGGCTGAAGGTTAATATAGGTGATTTATACCCGCATTTTGAACATATCAGTTCACGGGATAATACGCTTGAAGGTTTGCTTGATATCCACAGAAATGAACCAGATTTGATTTTTCTGGATCAGTATATTGATGGCTTAAGCGGTTTTGATGTACTTGATTTGATGAAGCAGCAACCTAAAACAATCATGATTTCATCGGATAAAATTGATCAAACAAAATTAGACGATTATCCTAATGTAATAGGTTTTATAGAGAAGCCGGTAAGTTTAGATAAGCTGGAATCACTATTGCGTAAGAGTGAGTTGATATCATAATTTTGAGGTCTTTATCAAGAGTACCTTAAATAACTTATTGATCAATTAGGTAATTAGCAACTCCTTTTAGTTGGGTAGGCCATGTATGCCTGTTTTTACTTCATTATACTTAAAAATGTTCGAATTTAGATCCGGGCATTCATTACAGGAAGTACAATTTAACTTTCGACCCATGCTTCAACATCTGTTGCTTTTGCTGTATCCTGACCAGCTCCATCAACTTATTGTTTTTGTTTAGCATCTTTGACGTCTGTCTCTGGTATACTCTCGGAATTATTGAGTTTCGGAACAGCATCTAATTGCAGTAATTCATCATCCAGTAAGGCAGATACCAAACGCTCTGCTGCTTTAGCAATGGCTTCTTCTTGTGCTGTTGCAATGAATTGTTGTCGCTCCGCATCCATTTGCGCTTTTTGCTCTTCTAATAGGCGGTTCATTTCCAGGTCCTTTTGTTCCATCGCCACCTTCGCATGATAGCTGTTCAAACCTCCCAGTTCTTGCAGGAAGCACCAAAAATCTAACCTTTCCTGACAAGAAACTACCCATACATTAGGGACTGCAGCCCGATGCAATTCCTGATTTTCATCTATCAACCAGATGTAAGGGATTTTCCCGTATAGCTTGGCTTCATCCGTCTCCAAATAGTCGCTGAGGGGAATCAAATGCTCCATATCATAAGCAGCAGGTATGATCATTAATTCTTTTATCTTTTCAGGAAAGATGGCTTTATAGTCCGCATAAGTAAAGGCCACTTCAGTTATGAAGTCTTTATTTTCAGATGTATTCGCCTTTAAGGCAAAAATTGGCCATTTTTCTTCCGGCTGGATGTTGTCAGCAAGGTCAAACCTTCCACCCCATTCGCTGTATTTAGCTGGATCATAGAGAATTCCGGGAAAATAACGACTTGCATTGGCTGCTTTAGAAATTAAGTAATGGCTGGCGGTATTCACATTATTATTTTTCGGGACTGATAGGTGACATATCCCAGGGGCAGTTGATTTTAAGCAGTTGTCCAATCCGTGATACACGATGGAAGGATCAATCATACTACTTTGGAAGGTATAAACATTTCGATGGGCAATAGCCAGTGTTGTAATTTCTTGTCTGAACTGATGAGAGGCATTTTCCCAGCTTAATTGCTCATGCGGAGCAGTAATGCGCTCATGGTTCAATACCACTATCTTAATTGGTTGGTTTGAAGCCAGGAGATGTGAAAGAGAGGTTAAATGCTCAAATAAATATTGTTGAGTTACGATTAATACTATTGGAGGAAAAAGATTTAATTCTTCCTGCAGTAAACGATACCAGGTGAAGTGTTGAAAATAGTCATTATGGATAGCCTCTTTATACTCCCCTTCAATTTCTAATTTTGCTATTCTATAGGCTTTCATCAGGGAGGTGAATGATTGCACTTGTTCATCAAATAACGCTTGAATATGCTCAAAGGCATCATTCTTTGTTTCAACAAGCTGTGCTTTTTTAAAAAGAGATTCGTTTTCAAAGACCGTTTTTATTTCTTTTTCAAACCCAATTACACCCTCTTGTTTATTAAAATGATCCAAACCTTCCTGTAAGGTTGCGATAGTGGTTGTTAAACGAGATAATCTTGTGTCGGAAAGCTGTTCTGTAGCATCCCGGGGAACCATGTCCACCATTTTATCAAAAGCAATGAGCTCATTTGCAAAATCATAATCCCCTTTGAGTGTCTCTATATCGTTAGATTTATTATCAATATGTAATAATCGGTTTAATCCTTTAATAAGGGTAGCTAATTGTATTTTAAAAGATTTTCTAATTTCTTTATGATGTTGAGTAAGTAGAGAGTCTAACAGGTAAAAAGGTGTTTTTTCCTGTAGTTCATCAATAGTAATTTGTCCTACACCTTCTCCCAATTTAAAAGGATAGGCTGATGTACCATCATCAAGGAAGCTCAACAGTGCTGAAGAGGCTGTCTTTGGTGGTACATTCGTTGTCTCGCCCGTACGGTAAAAATGCCTTAATTTTTTCCAATAGGCTTGCATTTCTTCTTCTGGAGAAGGATCACTTCTTTTCCAATGAATTTGAGAAATACTTTGCTGAAGTTTATCGCTATTTTCCATAATATTCTAACGT
>JBEPWY010000383.1:0-3561 GCA_041642185.1 Marivirga sp. | reverse complement strand
GCCATCTTCAATTAAAGGCAGTTCATTCGCAAACCACAATATACTATCGTTAGCAAAAGCCAGGCTTTCCAAAGACCCGTTATCTCTTAAGCCCTTTTTATCATTAAAAAAATCAAATATTATGGGAATATTAAATTCCATTAGGTAATTACCTGAAGTATCCATTTCTCTTATAAATGGTGATTTCTCTGCATCAAACCTTCCTCCCTCACTGCTGTAAAATAAGGTGTGGGTATGTAAATTATAGCGAATTGCCTCAGGGTCAATAGTATTTATTTTATATTTTTCTCCGATTTTATTTTTGAGATAAACAGTATTTTTAAAAATCACGGTATCAATTCCATTAAGGCTATAATTGATATAGGTTTTATAAAACCTGGCAGCAGAGAATTCTGATTTATCATCAGAAATTACATACCACATATCATCAGGAGCTAAATCTATTGATGAAAGTCCTCCTACTTCCGTCTGATCAATTTCAAAACCAAATGGAATAATGTATTGATCAATAAATTCAATATTTATTACTGTTTTTTCATTCAATCGAGATTTTTTAGCGCAATTTTGAAAGAATAGTAAGGTTATTAGTAAATAAGAAGCGGTGGATAATTTCATTTAAAGTAATTTACACCCGTAAAATTGATTAATAAATTGAAAAATCAAGAATAATCGTGAAAAATAAAAAGATCTTTTTGCTATGAAAAAGCCCATAAAAGGAATTAAATGAAGTTATGTAAGAAATGTTCCAATTGTATATAAAAAAATATTCGCTTGAATGTAAAATAATTATAAGTTTATTGTGTGGATTCAATAAAAGACTTACCTTTGGAGAAATATTAAAAATATAATAATGAATAAAGGAACAGTAAAATTCTTCAACGATTCAAAAGGTTTTGGATTTATCGTTGACGAAGCAACACAAAAAGAGTATTTCGTACACGTTTCAGGTCTTATTGACGACATCAGAGAAAATGATGATGTAGTTTACGAATTACAAGATGGCAAAAAAGGTTTAAATGCAGTGAATGTGAAATTAGCTTAATTGATAAATAATACATTTTAGATCATTTAATGAATGAAGCTTCTCTTTTAGAGAAGCTTTTTTTTTGCCCTATTTTTCTATTTCCAATTCTGCATAACCAATTCACCTTATATCTGTTACTATACAAAAAAGACATATAATGACTAACTGGAGCGACGTAATAAAATGGGCTAATAATGGAAATCCTCAGCCACCTAAAAGAATAGAAAAACCTGAAGAGGAATGGAAGAAGGAACTGAGCCCCGAACAATATCAAATCACAAGAAAAAAGGGCACTGAAAGGGCCTATACCGGTGAATATTGCGAATCACACACACCTGGAAAATATGCCTGCATATGTTGTGGAACAATTTTATTTGATTCAAATCTTCAATTTAAATCAGGCTCAGGTTGGCCAAGCTTTACCGAACCTTATGCTGATAATGTAGTGAAACATGTAAAAGACTCAAGTTTCGGAATGGTACGCGTTGAAGCAATGTGCAATGTATGTGATGCACACTTAGGCCATGTCTTTCCTGATGGACCTGAGCCAACGGGATTAAGGTATTGTATTAATTCAGCTTCAATAAAATTGGTAGAGGAAAATAAATAATTTAACCAATAACTCCAGCTAATCTGGGTAAACGAACTAAGGACCCTTGAATTTATTGAAAGAATTATTAAAAAGTCAAAAAAAAAAAGAGGCTTTAAGCCTCTTTTTCTCTTAGATGTCTTCTGATAATTTTACCGACATTAGATTTCGGTAACTCCTTTTCAAAGGACACATGCTTTGGCCTTTTATAGGCTGTCAGCTTATCCTTACAATATTCAATCACTTCTTCTTCCGTTAAAGAAGGGTCTTTTTTAACGACAAAAGCCTTTACCACTTCTGTAGATTTGTCATCAGGAATACCGATAACCGCTACTTCCAGCACTTTATCCATGCCGGCAATCACATCTTCCACTTCGTTAGGATAAACATTGAAACCGGATACATTGATCATATCTTTGATCCTATCTACTATTTTAAAGAAACCATCTTCATCCTGTACACCAATATCTCCTGTTCTGAACCACTCCTTATCGAAAAAAGTAGTCTCATTCAACTCCTCTTTGTTCCAGTATCCTGTCATTACCTGAGGGCCTTTACCACAAATTTCCCCTGCTTCACCAATAGGTAACTCCTTACCTTCCTCATCCATTATTTTCATGTCAGTACTTGGAGTAGGTAAACCAATGGTACCCAATCTTTCAGTACCATCCAGTGGATTAACACTTAGTACAGGCGATGTTTCACTCAAACCATAACCTTCAACCAGAGGTCCGCCGGTTGCTTTTTTCCATCTTTCTGCCACAGCACGCTGTACTGCCATTCCGCCTCCAATAGATCCTTTTAGATGCGTAAAATCAACTTCATTAATGTTGGGTTGATTTAATAACCCATTAAAAAGCGTATTTACACCTGTCATTAAAGTAAAAGGATGCTTCTTTAGCTCTTTAATAAATGCTGGCATATCCCGCGGATTGGTAATTAAAATGCTTTTAGCACCAATGCTAAACATTAATAAACCATTTACAGCTAATGCAAAAATATGGTATAATGGTAAGGCTGTTATCATCTGCTCCTGCTGCCCTGGCTTAAATAATGGCTTAAACCATTCTTTGGTTTGCATAGTATGAGCTACCAAATTTCTATGAGAAAGCTTGGCTCCTTTACTAACGCCAGTGGTACCTCCGGTGTACTGAAGAAACGCCAGGTCCGACGGGGCTATTTCCGGCTTTTCAAACTGATGGTCTTTACCCTTTTTAAGTACTTCTTTAAAATTAATGGCAGAAGGTATATTATAAGACGGCACCATCTTTTTCACATACTTTACTACAAAATTCACAATACCACCTTTCAATCCACCTAACATATCTCCTAATTGGGTATGTATAACAGTTTTGATTTCAGTATTTCCTAATATTTTCTCAAGGTTAGAGGCGAAATTGGCCACAATTACTATAGCCGTTGCTCCGGAATCTTTAAACTGATGCTCCATCTCACGGGAGGTATATAATGGATTTGTACCCACCACTACCAAGCCTGCTCTTAACGCACCGATCATAGCAATGGGGTATTGCAGGCAGTTAGGCATTTGAATAGCTATTCTGTCACCTTTTTTCATACCCGCTTCATGCTGAAGATAAGCGGCAAACTGTTTACTTAAGGTGTCTACCTCTGCATAAGTCATTACTTTACCCATATTTTCATAGGCTTCAGCATTTGCGTGTTGTCGGAATATCTCTTCAAATAATTCAGGCAGGTTTTTATATTGGTCAGGGTTTATTTCCCTAGGCACTCCTTTAGGATAATGCTTAAACCATGGAAAATCGCTCATATATTATAAAGTTTTTCTATAATTAGTTTCGGTCTGAAATTACAAAAAAATATTATTTATACATAGTGAGAGTTTACATAATAATCATTTTGTCAAATACATTTACATCCAAACATCTGAAATTTATGTTTTTTTATAGACTTTTTAAGATTGGGGAAC
>JBEPWY010000382.1:0-3562 GCA_041642185.1 Marivirga sp. | reverse complement strand
TATATCTGATCCACATCAGGCCTTTCCTCTCTGTCTACTTTTATGCAAACAAAATTTTCGTTCATGATCTGCGCCACCTGTTCATCCTCAAAAGATTCATGCTCCATTACATGGCACCAGTGGCATGCGGAATATCCTATGCTTAATAATATTGGCTTATCCAGTTGTTGAGCTTCTTTTAAGGATTCAACATTCCAGGCTTTCCAATCGACAGGATTATTGGCATGTTGTAATAAATAAGGGCTGGTTTCATCGATTAATTTATTCGCTTTTGGCATCTTCTAATTCTTTTTGCACATATTCTTTTTCAGAACTTACATTACCGATTACTGAGAATTTCTCCAGTTTTTTCAGTAAGGATTCTAAAAACTGTACGTGTTCAATGGAGCCCGGGTTCATCACTCTGTGAGTCAAATCGTTTTTAATGGACTGCCACTTATCGCAATAAGTAAAAAGTGCTTCGGAAAAATAAGTCTCACGAAATTTCTTCCAGATATAATTACGCGCCATGATGTTAGGATGGATCATATCCTCACCAAAAAAGCGATAATCGCGTAGATCGTCCATCATCAGTTCATAAGAAGGAAAGTAAGAAACATCTTCTAATGATTTTTCAATCTGATCTACAGCCACCCTTAGTATTGATTTACTCAAACTGTTTTCAGGAATACCTTCTTTAATATGTCTTACAGGACTTACTGTTAAGATTACCCTGATAGCAGGATTTATCTTTTTTATCTTTTTTAGTGTGGGAATAACACTTTCGGTGATGTTTTCTATTGTCAGAAGCTCTTTAGAGAAATTCTGAGAGGGAAGTTTATGACAATTGGCCACAATTTCGCCTGTTTTTTCATATCTGAATACCCAGGAGGTGCCAAATGTAAGTATCAGCACTCTAGCATTTTCCAAATAATCTTTTAGAGCATTTGATGCCACCTGAATACCTGATTTAAGATCATACAGATCTTTTTTTCCAAACATGGAATGAGCATCCAAATGATTATAAATATCCTGATTTTCTACAATATGTTCCGGGTTAAGCTGCTTGCCCTCCAAACATAAATTTATTAATCGCATTTGAGAAATAGGATTATAAATAATCCCGAAAGGATTACTTAATATATCCATTTTCATTTCTTCAAACCTGTGCCCAATATGATCTGCAAAGCAAGACCCTATGGAAGCCACCTTATAATGTGGGTGGATTTTTTCCTGCGCCGGCTTTATTTCAAGCGTAGTTTTGAATTCCATTATGTTTTGTTTTTCCGTATTACGAAATTATTATTGTTAAGTATAGGCTATTGAGCATTTATATTAAATAATTGCTAAAACCTCTCCTCTGATATCTAACAGCCTATTATACACTTAATATTTTAACCATTCTAATTAAATCTTTATTAAGCTCTTTGGTTTTTCCTATGCTTTCTCCCAGGGAGGTATAAACCAATTCGTTATTAATAATGCCTGCCATTACATTCTTCTCACCGTTCATTAAACCTTCCAAGGCTCCCAGACCTAATCGGCTGGCTAAAATCCTATCCTGAGCACTTGGAGAACCCCCTCTTTGTATATGCCCTAAAATCGAGACTTTTACATCTTTCATAGGTAATTCCTTTTTTACTTTTTCTGCTATCTCCATGGCGTTTCCAGATACATCACCTTCAGCTACTACTACTATAGAAGATGTTTTCTGGCGGTTCCAACCTTCTTGTAACGTTTTGATAACTTCCGTTATAGAGGTTGCAGTTTCCGGCACCATTACAAGTTCTGCGCCTCCACAAATACCCGACCTGATGGCTATATAACCTGAATCACGGCCCATTACTTCAATAAAGAATAAACGGTTATGTGAATTAGCTGTATCTCTGATTTTATCAATAGCATCTAATGCTGTATTTACTGCAGTATCAAAACCAATGGTATAATCTGTTCCATATAAATCATTATCAATAGTACCGGGAGCCCCAATGATAGGTATTCCGAATTCTTCAAAAAACACTTTAGCACCGGCAAATGTTCCATCACCTCCAATGGCAATTAATCCTTCTATTCCATTTTTTTTTAATTGGTCATATGCCTTTTGCCGACCTTCCTTTGTTCTAAATTCTTTACTACGTGCAGATTTTAGAATTGTGCCTCCTTTTTGAATAATATTACTAACCGAATAGGAATTTAATGGCTGAATATCGCCTTCTATCATTCCATCATACCCTCTGTAGATACCATGAATTTCTATTCCGTGGTAAATGGCACCTCTTACAGCGGCTCTGATACAGGCATTCATGCCTGGAGCATCGCCTCCTGATGTAAATATGGCTACTTTTTTCATTTAATTAAGTGTTATATAATCTCAAAAATAATGCATTTACCCTCTCAAAGCCTAATTTTAATCAAAAAAGGATTAGCAGAAAGTAAATTAATGCATCAATATAATTAGCTTTGGTTCTGGTAATTTAAGTGTGATTATGGTCAATTAATATAAAAATAAAACGAAACAGAAACCCTGTATCTGAAATAGTAATATACTTAGTACAACTGAACTTGAACCATCAAAGACTGCTAACAGTATAAATTGATTATTGTTGTTTGTCTAAACAAATTTGAAAGTAAATGTCAGATATAAATATTCCTTTTCTGAAATTAAAGCCTATACCGGATTATGTAAACACTGCTATTCAAGCGGTGCTGGAGAAAGGTGTGTTTTTAAATGGAAAATATAGCGAATTATTTGAAGCGGATTTTAAAAAGTATCTGAATTTAAATCATTTTACGGCTACCGCTAACTGTACTGATGCACTGGAAATTATTCTAAGAAGCCATGAAATTGGCAGGGGAGATGAGGTAATTGTTCCAGCATTTAGCTGGTTTTCAGATGCCTCTGTAGTTAAGCTAATAGGAGCCAAACATATTTTTGCAGATATTGATATTTCTCATTACGGGATGGATGTGAATATCATTGAATCCCTACTAAGCGATAAAACTAAAGCAGTTATTGTTCCACATTTGTTCGGAATTACCCATCCTGATATTTCCATAATCAGGAAAATATGTGATAAGCATCAGGTATTACTAATAGAAGACTGTGCTCAGTCGCATGGTTCTTCCTTAGCGGGTAAAAAAGCTGGTTCTTTCGGGCATGTGGCGGCTTTTAGTTTCTACCCAACAAAAAATTTAGGCGCATTAGGCGATGCTGGCTGTATTGTTTCTAATAGTGCTGATGATAACCAAAATTATAAACTTTGGGCCAATCATGGTCAATCCAAAAGAAATAAGCATGTTCAATTGGGGAGGAACAGCAGAATGGATGAATTACAAGCAGCTATACTTGCTGCTAAATTGCCCTATCTTGATCAATCCAATGAAAGAAGGAGAGAATTGGCTCAGATTTATATACAGGAATTGGCAGGATTGCCCTTGACTTTGCCATTAAGCAAACAGGGCCATGTTTATCATCAGTTTGTGATCAGGCTTGAGAAGAGAAATGATCTAAAGGAATTTCTTTTATCAAAGGGTATTGAGACAGATATCCATTACCCACAGGCTCTTAGCGATATGGATGTTT
>JBEPWY010000381.1:0-3566 GCA_041642185.1 Marivirga sp. | reverse complement strand
GCTATATCAATAGGCCATTCCAATTCCGCATATTCCTTGGAGGAAGTAAATCCCATTGGCAAAGTAATTACTGCTGCAAGAATAATCAACTGCCAGCCATAGAAGTTAATCCATGACAATGCATCACTGAACATCCTGGCTTTCAACAATCGTTGCAAGGAATAATATACTCCGGCAAATATGGCGTTACCTACAAATGCAAAAATTACCGCATTGGTATGTAAGGGCCTAATTCTACCATAGGTTGTGTATTGGGAGCCTAAATTGGCTTCAGGTAAAAACAGTTGTGTAGCTGCCAAAAGCCCTACCAACATCCCAATAACTCCCCATACTACCGTAGCTATGGAGAAGTATTTGACTATCTTGTTGTCGTAATGAAATTTCTCAATTCCCATGTGATTATTATTTATTGTTTATAGATTTTACATTATTGGTTTTTTTGTCACTTTTTTGAGTGGGCGTGTCGTCCCATAGCATTCTGTAAGAGGGTGTGGATGAATCATCAAACTGGCCTGCCTTTACGGCCCATATAAATGCTCCTAAAAATCCGAGAGCCACCAGTAAGCTGACTATTATTAATACAATGAGTATGTTCATAATTTTAAATCTTTAGCTTGATATAAACCTGATTTTTTAGAAAGGTATTTTACTCCCAGGGTACCGAGCAAAACAACCGATATAGAGCTCACAGGCATCAAAACAGCTGCAATTACTGGAGAAAGCATTGCCTGAACTGCAAAACTTAAACCCACTAAATTATATAAGAAAGAGAGAACAAAGCCTGCTAGCACCATATAATAGCTATTCTTTGAAAACTTCATAAACTGAGGTAATGCAGTGAATTGGTTGCCCAACATAATGGCATCACATGCAGGGCTAAACTGGCTGGTCGATTCTGTTACGGCCAATCCAAAATCACTTTTCATTAAAGCTCCTGAATCGTTCAAACCATCGCCGGCCATCAGAACTGTGTGCTTTTCCTCTTGCAATTTTTGAATGAAATCTTTTTTCTGGCCTGGTAACTGCTGGAAATACATATTATCAGCGGCAATCCATTTTTTCAGGTAATCTTTTTCAGAAGCAGTGTCGCCCGAAAGTAGGTGCAAATCGAATTGAGACTGAAGCTTAATAAGCAAATCGCCCATGCCTTTTCTAAACACATGTTTTATTGAAAAAGAACCAATGGTTTGGTCGTCTACTGATACAAAAACTTTGGAGCTATTATTTTCAGCAAAAGACATATCCTTTCCGGTTTCAACAAAAGATTTTTTTCCAATTTTCACAATTTCCCCATTTACTAAGGCAGAAATCCCCTGCCCTGCAGTTTCTTTAAAATTAGTAATTTTCTGCTGAGGATAAAATGGTAGCCAATTATATATAATTCTGCTTAATGGATGCTTGGATTGATTAAGTACTGAACTAATAGCCGCCAATATTTTATGATCTGGAAGTGCACCTTCAAAATTCACCTCCGCTTTATCAGGATAAGTAAGGGTACCGGTTTTATCAAAAACAACAGTATCAATAGCCGACATTTGCTCTATAGAATGAGTGTTTTTTACAAAGAAGCCATGTTTACCTAGCACACGCATGGCAGTACCCAAAGTAACTGGTGTAGCCATGGCCAAGGCGCAAGGGCAGGCTATTATTAATACGGAGGTAAATGCTTTTAATGCTTGGTCGGTTGTACCCACCATCATCCAATAAACACCGGAAACAACTGCTATTACTAAAACAATAGCAGTGAAATATTTACTGATTTTATCTGCTGTATTTTGCATTTTAGCTTTTGCATGATGCTGTAATGATTCATCGTCCCATAATTGTGACAGGTAACTCTGAGATGGTCTCTTTTTAACCTGAATTAAAACAGAAGCTCCTTTTAATCTGCCGCCCGCATAAATTAATTCCTCTTTTTGTTTTGATTCCGGCATAGATTCGCCCGTCACAAAACTATAGTCTATTAAAGCCTCGTCTGACAACAGTAAACTATCGGCAGGAATAATTTCTTCATTTCTGATACGCAGTACATCAGATGGCAAAATACTGTTTAACAGTACTTGCTCCTCTTTATTCTGTGCGATTCTTGTTACAGAAAGGGGGAAAAATGATTTAACGTCTCTATCGAACCTTAAATGATCGAAGGTCTTTTGCTGATAAAATTTACCCAACAAAAGGAAAAATAGTAAGCCGGCCAAAGAGTCAAGATAACCTAAACCAGATTGAAAGAATATGATATAATAGCTGTAAGTAAACAATGCAATAATACCCATACTGATAGGCACATCCATATTAATCTGCTTCTGCCTTATTGCTCCCCAGGATGATTTAAAATAATCCTGAGCAGAAAACAAAAGTACAGGTAAAGCCAGAATAGCATTCAGGTAAGGGAAGATTGACTCTATTCCACTGCCATTGAAGATATCCAAACCAAAATATTCCGGTAGGCTAAAAAGCATACTGTTACCGAAAACAAAGCCTGCAATTCCTAATTGAAGTAAAATTCGTCTGTAAGGGTTCTTTTTCCCATCTTTCTTATCTAATTGTATATCTGGAGTATAAGCTAAGGAGTCGAGGAGCTTTACTAATTCCAATAAAGAAATTTTATGGTGGTCAAAGGAAATATTGACCGTTTTCTTATTGAAGTCAACCCTACTGGATTGTACGCCTTCATTTAATTTATAAAGCTTTTCCAGAAGCCAAATACAAGCGCTGCAATGAATGGCAGGAATATAAAAACGCACTTTACTGATATTTTCGTTTTTGAAATCCAACAAACTATCGGCAAAAGTCTCATCAGTGAGGAAATTAAAGGAGTTTTGTCGGCCTTTTTTCCGGCTCACACCAGGATTATCCGCAACACAATAAAAATTGGAAAGGTCATTTTCCTGAATAAGTTCATAAACTAATTTACATCCCTCACAGCAAAATTGTTTATTATCACTTTCTATAATTTGCTCATCACAGGATTCGCCGCAATGTTTACAACTTATAGTTTTCTCCTTTATAATGGTATTGCTCATCTTTTGTAAGAATAATTCTCTCGGTACAATATTAGCATACAATTCCCCCTAAAAACATGACTTAGATCAGGTTTTTAACATGAGAATAGTCAAGCCATCAAGGTTGGAAAATAGCAGGTAATAATAAACTGTACTTGGGTAGGTTTGATGCGTATTGAATATAATCAGGCAAATCCTTAATCGGAAGCATTAGTAAACCTACTTCATCAGACTCAGCAAATTTATGAAAATCAGCTACTGTATGCAAGCCCAGTTTAATAAAGCCAAGGGGTTCAAAATATTGCTTGGTCAATTCTACTAAATCATGTTCTTTACCTCTATTAGCTTTTGTTAATGCATAAGGAGAAATAATATTTGCAGGGATCTTGTCTCCATTTAAATAAGGTAATACTGTTTCAATTGCAGGTTTAAAATTATCTGAACCAGTAAATTTTATTATTATTTTATTAGATATAACTTTACCCTGGTGGTAAAATAATATAGGTTTTCCCCACCTGGAAATGCTTTTATGTAAAATTGCTGCATCAATTTGGCAATTTTTAC
>JBEPWY010000380.1:0-3569 GCA_041642185.1 Marivirga sp. | reverse complement strand
AAAATTCACCCAAATAACACCGAACTGAGCATTAGTTTGTAAAATACTAAGATAAAATATAGTGAAAAGTAAAAGAGTTTTTAACATGAAATATATCTTAAACAAGTAAATTTAACTTTTTCCATTAAAATCACTAACAAAACTAAGATATATTTCAGTAAATATTTAACTTTTTTAAAAAGATAGTGCTAATTTACTCAAGAGGTTTTTGGTTAAACATCAGGAATCCGATATTAAGCATGAGAAAGAATGGATTTTCATCATCGTAATAATGAGCGGAAAGACTCACAGGCCCAACCGGTGTGCTATAGATTAAACTAGCCATTGATGCTAAGTGATATTTAGGAGATAAATTACTCCATCTAACATAGTTTTCCCTTTCTTCCCATTTAAAGAGTGGCTTAAATCCATGCACTTCTGCACGAAAAGAGAGACTATTATAAATCGGAAATTGATATTTTAAGCCGCCAGCAATAAACAAAGGAGATCTGAAATTTTCCAGAAACAAGCTTGGGCTTTCAAATGTAGGATTATAGGTAGGTGTATTTAATAAAGTTCCGTATAAATTTTGAAATGAACCCATAGAACTGGCTTTAAAATCACCTATTACACCAATACTGCCTATAGAAAGTGGCCAATAATTCTCATAATAGGCATTTAGCTGAAGCCAATGATGAAAATCTGTAACCACTGCAAGATCAGAAGTTGAACCCGGAGCGTATTTTTCATATCCAAGATTTTGAGATATACTTATCTTAAATTTGGTTCCTCTAACAGGGAAAATTCTTTCGTTAAGATTATTATAATTAAATGTAATAGCATTATGCATTCCATTAAAGTGGCTTACATCCAGCGTATCTGATGACTGAAATTCAATAGTATTACCATAACTGCTATTTTTTTGTAAAAAACTGGTTTTCAGGTTAAGTTTATATCGCTGTTTAAAGGGGAAAGTGAAATTTAGACCATAATTCCTGTCAAATTGAACGATATCAGTTACTGATATGTCTGTTAAGAAACTACTGATTCCCAAGTAATTCCAACTGTTATAAACAAAATACGGCTCCAGATAGAAAGGAAAGCCTGAAGGTATATTAACCCTTAAATTATATTGAAACGATTTATAAAACTCGCCAATTCTTCCATTTATATTGTGGCTATATAGCCACTTACCAAGCACATCTAATTTTGCTCCAATAAATATATTACTTAAACCTCCTGTTGAAATATTACCACCTAACTGAAGTCTGATTTTTTCATTTTTATCAGAATAAAGTGAGAAAATATATCTTTTCGTTTCTTTGTCATAATTTATTTCGGGAAACACATCTGAGAAATAGGGCTCGGCTACTAAATTATAATAATTCTCGCGAATATCATCAATGGATAAATGTGAACCGGCATCGTCACTTAAAACTTTTCTGATATAGGTTTGTTGTTTTTTATTAAACCCCTCTAAAGAAATACCGGAAAATTCTAATGGTTTTTGTTTATTCATAAACTTAAGCCGAGCTTCTTTCAGCATTTCAGGATTTGACCTTTGTTCGACACCATTCAAAATCTGAGGCAATTCTCTCATAGCTGCTATATAACCACTGTCAATAATTGAACGTGAATCTTTAAAGTCAAAACCGGAGTAACCTTCCAAATTGGGCTCTATATAAAAATCTCCCTCACCTAAAGTACCGGGATCGGCTTTATCCATCATCATATAAAGCAAAGAGGACGAAATTAATTTTTGATCCAGTTGTTCAGGATAGGTATCATATATTTTAGAAGATACATTTACACCTATAATATTATCAGGCATATGCAATTCTTTCATTGGTTCAACAGGGAAATTATTATAAATTCCTCCATCAAAAATATATTGGCCTTTGATTCTAATAGGTCTGTATACAAAAGGAACTGACATGGTAGCACGCATAGTTGCACCAAGATTGCCAGAATTCATTAAAACAGTTTTTTGGGTAAATATTTCAGCTCCTATAGCAGTAAAAGGCACGAAAAGTTGAGAAAAATCAGCATCAGCCGCTTGGTTTGCAGCAGCCATATGTTCTGCCAATGCAAAATTTAATGCTACATCGTTAGCTAGTCTGGGATTAAATTGAGCATCAAGGGTTGAGTCAACGCCTAAATTTATTTCCAGCCATTTGGGAACTGGCTCTGATTTAATATAGTATACTTGGTATTGATCGGGTATTTCTCCATCCACCCAATGAAGAAATTCTTGAGAAGTAGCAATTGAATCAATTTGATCCGGACTAAAACCTGCCGCATACATCCCTCCTATAATACCTCCCATGGAAGTACCTACAATATAATCAATAGGGATGTTGTTTTCTTCTAAAGCCTTAAGAACACCAATGTGTGCAAGACCTTTTGCTCCTCCTCCACTTAAAACTAATCCTGTTTTCTGCCCATTAACAATTGTACAATATAACATTATCAGTAAACTGATAATTAAAGATTTCAAAGACATTAAATGAATATTTTAATTTACTTATCAAAAGTGGCAGAAATAAGTAAATATTATTTCACTCCAGCAAGTAAAACTTCTTTTGTTTCTTCAGGATACTCAATTTTCTCAAGTCGGTTTTTCACGAAATCCCTGTATCTGTTATAATTAGTTAGGTAATCTTTCATTACTGGTTCTGAAGAAGGTAAATCAACTTTTAAAGCATCTACCTGTTGGCCGTTCTTCCAAAACCTGTAGCACAAATGTGGGCCAGTTGCCAAGCCCGTGCTACCCACGTAACCGATTATTTGACCTTGTTTCACTTTACTACCTTGTTTTATTCCGGAAGCTATTCTGGACATATGCAGATATTGAGTAGCATAAGTTCCATTATGGCGAATTTTAACATTGTTGCCATTATACTTTTCATAGACTGCCTTGGTGATAACACCGTCACCTGCAGCATAAATAGGAGTTCCTGTTGCAGCTGCATAATCAGTACCCAAGTGTGCTTTATATCTTTTCTGTACAGGATGAAATCTTTTCTTTGTGTATCTTGAGCTAATTCTGGTGAATTTAACAGGATACCGCAAAAAAGCTTTTCTTAAACTTTTACCTTCTTCATCAAAATAATCAGTACCATCTCCCTGATCAAATGCTATTGATAAAAACGGGTTCTTATAGTGAATTAATTCAGCGCCAATTATCTCTTCCACTCCTACTGATTGTCCCTCAATTGTTCTTTCAGTATACAATATTTTAAATTTATCACCTGGATAGATTTTGGTAAAGTCAATTTGCCAACCATACATATCAGCTACTAAATCGACCAGTTCAGGTGTTCCTCCATTTTTGATAATTTCATTGTATAACGAAGAATTAATCACGCCGCTTAATGTTTTTTCCTGAATTTCAATTGGCCTCTTTTCTTTATAAACTGAAATAGAATCTCTTAAATTAAAAACAACATATTCCTCCGGGTTTTGCTCATATACCAACGCTTTGGCTGATGGAAGAGAATCTATATCCTGGTAGATAATGGTGTACTTTTTATTTGGTGCAATTTTCCTCACATCAAAGATGTTCTTAGACTTGTTAGCTAATTGAAATA
>JBEPWY010000379.1:0-3596 GCA_041642185.1 Marivirga sp. | reverse complement strand
TCTAATAGTTGTCCCCAATTAACGGTTGCTTTTTCATCCATAAATTGACAAAAAGTATTTTTAAAATTAAATTGAAGTTCTTCTAACTTTTTGATTAAATTATTTTTGTTAATTGAAATCTGGTCCAGGCGCTCATCATTATGTTTTAACTTGCTTTGGCTTCCAATCAGCTGCTCCTTCCAGCTTTCCAGTTCCTTGGAGGTTTGGTCAATCTTTACACCCAATTCATCATCCTGTAAGGGAAAAGACTTAGCATAGGGGTGGTGAGTTGCTCCACATAGAGGGCAAGGTTCCCCCTCAATTAATTTTAATCGATGATCTTCTAGACTAGCTTTCAATTCCTTATTCTCTTTCTCCAAACCAAGCTTTTGAATACGCTCTGTTAATAGCTCTACTTTGCCCTTAGCATTCTCAATTTCTTGTGGTAATAAAGCAGATTTTTCTTTAAGAGTATTTTCTTCCTCCGATATTTTCTCTATCTCAGTTGATAAACTTCTTATAGTGTAATCGGCTTCTTTTGCTTTATATAAATTCTCCTGATCAGACTGTAAACGTTGCTTTTCTTCAGGTATCAATGCAAAATTAATACCTTGAGAATTGGATTGAAGCACATTTATTTCCTTTTGCGCAGATGCTTCAAGGGAGCGTAGCTGCTCTAAACTTTCTTCAGGAGATTTCTCATTCAGCAGAAAAGAAATCCCTTTTAATTCTCTTTCAAGATGCGATTTTAGATTGAGGTATTCCTTGATTTTATCTGCTTTTTGTTGCTGTAACTCACTAACTTGCTTGCTAAACTGTTGAATTTCATCTTCAATATTTTTAGAATTAATTTCAGCTCCGGTGAAGTTACTGGCAGCTTTAAGGCAATTTTCTTTCGCTTCAAGATTTTGAGAAAGGTCTGAATTTACCTTGGTCAAATCTTTATGTAATTGAATTTTATTCTCGTTTACAGTACTCCATTGCCGAATGCCATCTGCATATATTTGTACTTTTTCATGAGCTTTCATTTTTGCTCCATGAGTTGATTCAAATTCCAGAAGTTGTTTCTCTGCCTTTTCCTTTTGCAAATTTAATTGGTCTATTTCCCAAGCCTGCTTTTCAATGGTAGTCTTAAGCTCAATCTGTTTTTCCAGGGATTTGATGGTAACTTCAAGTGGAATGGCAGTTTTTTCTGATTCTAATAATTTGGAATTTATTTCTTTCTCAGCTTCATGATCCAATAAGTCTACCTCTAAAGCCAGAATTCTTTCTTTAGAGGATTTTATATCATTACTTATTGCTTTATATTTTTCAAAGGCTCTAATACCAAGACTTCTATAAATCCCTGTACCGGTTATTTTCTCCAATAATTCGCCACGCTCTTCCTTTTTGGCTCTTAAGAACTGGGCAAATTCTCCCTGAGCCAATACTACTGATTTAATGAATTGATCATAATTTAAACCGATCAGAGATTCATTTTTTGCAGGTACTTCAGATTTTTTACAGTCGATTATTTTACCGGATTCTGCCTCGCAAATCTCTAAATCATAATCATTTAAGTTGTTATTTCTATTAATGGCAATGCTCCACTTAGACGAAAATTTGCCTTGGCTGCACTCATAGGTGACTTGGGCAAATGCTTCTTTCTGGTTACGGGTAAGTATTGCTCCTTTTTCAATAATTTCTTTTTTGGTGATTTTACCAATTCTGGGAACATGGTTGAACAAGGCCAATGAAATAACGTCCAAAATTGTACTTTTACCACTTCCTGTAGGCCCGGTAATGGCAAAAAGAGAGCTCTCCGTAAAGGGGGCTTTAGTAAAATCAATTTCATGCATACCACGAAGTGAATTGATATTTTGAAAAGAGATTTTTAAAATTTTCATATTTATTCAGGTTTGGCACTTTCAGAGGACTGCACTTCTTCCAACAGTTCATTAAAAGCTATCAGGATATCATTTCTTGTTGCTTCATCATAATTATGTTGAGCAATCATTTCTTCAAAAACATCTTTGGGTTTTAAATCCTCTAGCTGAGTATTTTCCTTATAAATTCCTGAAGCTCCTTTCAGTTGGTGAGTAAAGTCGGTGCGGTGTTTAACAATCTCAAAACCAGCTTTGCCAAAATTGGTCACCAACTGATCAAATTGCATGATTTTAGTCGCATCATAATTGTCTTCTTTTAGTATGACTTCAATTAATGTGTCTAATACTGCAGGAGTTTCCAGGGCATCTAATTTAAGCTGTAATTGCTCAATATTGCCACTGATTTTAAGCAGCTGACGGAAAGCTGGAATGGAGATGCTTTCGGAATTAAAGTTATCTTCCGTATTAATAATCAGTACCCGTTTTTGATCTGTATATTCACTGAATGAAAGAGGAATAGGAGAGCCACTGTAAAAAGTGGGTACTTGTGCTTTTACTTGTTGAGGTTTATGGATATGGCCCAAAGCAATATATTGAAAATAATTCCCAAATTGATCAGCATCAAAAGCAGCTAGATTTCCTATCTGTATGTCTCTTTCACTATCAGAAGTAGAAATACCGGCTGCATATAAGTGACCCATTGCCATAGCAGGTAGTTCAGGATATTGCTGTTTGCAAGACTCTGCTGCTAGTTTGAAAGTATTTTGTATTCCCATTTGTACAGCCTCAACTCTTTCTGAATAGCTTTCCCCCTCGATAGCAGTCCTTAAGTCAACATCTCTTAAAAAAGGTAGAGCGGCAATGACTAATTCTGTTTTGCCGGCTATATTTTCAACAGTAATAAGCGTATTAGCAATATTTTCGGGCATCCCACCAATTACATGCATATCCAGCGCTTTTAAAATCTCACTAGGGGCATTTAGCATAGCAGGTGAATCATGATTACCTCCAGTTAGTATAATCTTACACTTCAATTCCCGAAGCTGCACCAGGGCTTGGTAAAATTGCTTACGAGATTCAGAAGAAGGGTTGGCAAGATCAAATATATCACCTGAAACTAATAAGACTTCAACGGAATGCTCTTTAACGGCATCGCAAAGCCAGTTAATGAATAGATCGAAATCCTTAGACAGATCGTGCTTGTGTAATTTTTTACCAATGTGCCAATCTGCAGTATGGAGAATTTTCATAGGTGCTGTGAAGTTAATGCCATATACTTACTATAGGCAAACTTACAATTTTGATTGCTATAATTCCAGAACAATAACACATTAGCGCATTATTTTAATTATATCGGTTGATTCTGATATTGCTAAATAAGATTTAAATATTGAGAAAATATTTTAGCTTTCCAGGTTACATGCCAAATATAAGTAATTGATTCATAGGTAGGTCATGGAATTATACTTGCTATTTGTGGCCTTTTGCTATGAAATTATAAAATTTATAATTGTATGAATTTATTCTTCTTAGTGCTTCCTGAGACCTATGTTTTACTGCCCTTTTTGGTTAATGAATTAAATTTAAAATATCTCCTCCCACACAGCTTTTATAAATGCTTTTTTAGGTACTGAATTCATAATTTTTAAATCTTGCCACAGAGTAGTTTCTTCATTCAGAAAGCGAAACAATAAGGTCAAATCATTTTTCTCATACATGGCTTGAAATACTTCCTGGCCGTTGGCTTTTCCT
>JBEPWY010000378.1:0-3622 GCA_041642185.1 Marivirga sp. | reverse complement strand
GCTTCATTGAATTTCCCTCTCAGGGAATCATTGAATAAATCTTTATCGTTATTGAACTCTTTCATTCCCCCACTTACTTTGCTTTTCTAGTAAATCCATTAATAAATTTCTTGCCCTGCTATACTGTGATTTGGAAGTTCCTTCACTAATAGATAACATTTTAGCTATCTCTTTGTGCTGATAACCTTCCACAGCATATAAATTGAAAATTACCTGGCAACCAGTTGGTAATTTCTGCACTAAATCCATTAAATCATCAACAGCCATATTTTCAACAGTAACTGATTGCAGGCCATCTTTCATTTCATGAACATCCACCATTGGGTAGAGATACAATTTATTTCGCTGATGATTTAAAGCTGTATTGATGATAATACGCTTAATCCAGTATCCTAAACTTGAATCCTGCCTGAAGTTTTTGATATTTTGAAACACTTTAATAAAACCCTCCTGTAATATATCTTCTGATTCTTGCGTTGATTTTGAGTAACGCATAGCCACAGCCAACATGCCTGAGGCAAATTGCTGATAGAGCTGATACTGGCTCTTTCTGTCACCATTTTGGCAACCTTTTATGAGTTCTATGGTTGTTGACATATCGAAACCCAAAGGATTCTGTTATATTTAGACTCAAAATACAAACTAATGGTTGGAAAACGGAAAAATATAACGCAAATAATTTTAATATTATTTATATTAATCATTATTAAGGCCTGTGTGCCTTTGCAACCTACAACCGGAAATTCACCTGGAGCAGTAACGCAAAAATTCCCTGAGTTGAAATTCATCAACACTACTTATGATGAAAATATAGCCACAGTCCGTTTAATTAGTTTTATTGGCAATCAATTTATATCAACTAATAATGCTGTAATAGGGCTGAAAAAAAATGAATCTTTACAATTGAGGTTTGATGATCTCAATAATCAGCAGCAATTATATCAGGCTAAAATTTTTCATATCAATAAAGATTGGACTAAAAAAAGCAATCTATTACCAATGGATTTTTTATCGGATTACAACCAGTTTACCATCCGTGATTTTGAATACTCCTTTGACACAAAAATACCTTTTGTACAATACAAATTAGAGGTACCACCTGTTACAATTTCCGGAAATTATCTGATTGTTGTTTACAGAGGCAATAACGAAGATGATATTGTCTTAAGTGAAAGATTTATGGTTTATGAAGATAAGGCCGGAATAGCTTATGAAATAGTACCCTCTAATGTAGTAAGCCAAAGACGAACTCACCAGGAATTAAAATTTGAGATTTTACTTAATAAGGTAAATGTGCTGAACGCAGGTTCTGATATCTACCCTGTAATAAGACAAAACAGCAATTGGCTAAATGCATTATCTCCTGATGAGCCAATGCGTATTACAGATCAGAGCCAAAGATTAGTGTATGAGTTTTATAATGGAGAACTTAATTTTCCCGGCACTAACGAATTTAGATTTATTGACCTGACTACTGTTAATTTTAGAGGTGCTAATGTGATAAATATTGATAAAGATAAGAAACCTATTACTGCATTAGCAGGAATTGATGAAAACCGATCAGATGAGGCCTACAGAGAATGGGATGATCGTAATGGTTTATTCATTATTGGTAACCGCGAAAGACAAACCAATGAATTGGTTACAGATTATTTTCAAACTACATTTCAATTAGATGTACCTCAAAAACAAGAGGATATTTATATAGTAGGTGAATTCAATAACTGGGAATTAAACAATAAAAGCAAAATGAAATATAATCCTGTTCTTGGGAGATATCAAAACAGTTATTTGCTTAAACAGGGTTACTATGAATATATGTATTATACAGAAAAAAGCCCTCACTATGAATTTGAGGGCACTTATATGGATACAGAAAATGAATATGACATTTCTGTTTATTACACCAACCCTCAATTACGGTACGATCATTTAATTGGATATGTAAGATTTAATTCGCGATCGGCGCGTTAAAATAAGGCGTGGTTTGGCTTCCTGGGGTTAAGGTGGCCAAATCAAGCATCCCAAAACCTTTCTCGTTAAATAAACCTATACCACATTCAAACAAAAATTTATGTAATTCAACTGGTGCTATTAATGTGAAAGGGAAGGTATAACCTCTTACCTCATAAGGCACATCCTGATCAAACAATGGGTACACACGGGAATATTTCTTACTCGAGTCTTCAATTTTTTTAATATACCTTTCATCAGGTAAAAATTCTATATCTGCACCATCAAAATCAGTTTTATCGCAAATAGATGATATAAGCAATGATTTAAATTCGTCTGATAATGGATGGACAAACCTCTTACCCTTATCATCTGAAAACTCTGGCTCCAATAATAAAATAGGAGAAATACATATATACTTCATCTCTTCCATTATTTCAATTTCCGGTTCCAATTCTACAGAAAAAGGAGTAATCGATAATCCATTGAGTCTCATCTCAGGTAGAGAGAATAAAACCTCAATAATTGAATCTATAAAACTTTTATCCTGGCATGAAAATACAACCGTTATTTTAGAGCTGTAAAAATGAAGACCTGCTTTGCTAACTGTAGTTTGTCCCTTCAGTCCTGAAAAATTAAAATTATGATTCTCAAAATTTCCGTAATTTTCATCGCCACATTTTTTAATCAATCCTTTAAAGAACCTAAACAAATAATATTGATGATGAAATGGAATTGATGCTCCTTTGTCTTTATTTGTAAAAATTAATCGTACTCTCACACTTATAGAAGTTTAAAAAAGTGGAACAATGTTTAAACATATTTGTTTTTAAATTAAATTGTTTAAACATTGAATTACTTATGAATGCAGTTAAATATATGCTGCTTTAATTTTTATGAAGATTTAAATAAAATTATTTAAACATAAATTATATTTTATTAATATTTGAAAGAAGAATTCACAAAATAGACTATTATCTTCATTTAATAAAATATTTATAAGACCAATGGCAGCGTTCAAGAAATAACATTAAACATTAAAGCGGAAATGCATGATATCTCCGTCTTTCACTATATATTCTTTTCCTTCAATAGACATTTTTCCTGCTTCTTTACAAGCAAGTTCAGTACCATATTTTTCGTAATCTGTTAGTTTGATTACTTCTGCTTTTATAAAGCCTTTTTCAAAATCGGAATGTATAACACCTGCTGCTGCAGGAGCTTTCCAGCCTCGTTTAATAGTCCATGCTCGCACTTCCTGAACGCCTGCTGTAAAATAGGTGATCAAATCCAGGATATTATAGGAAGCTGTAATTAACTTATTTAATCCAGACTCTTTCAATCCATATTCTGAAAGAAACATCTCTTTTTCTTCCGGCTCTTCAAATTCAGCAATTTGAGCCTCAATAGCTGCACTAACCACTATGACCTCTGCGCCTTCATCTTTTACATATTCTCTGAACTTATCAACCAAAGCATTACCTGATACAGCTGCGGACTCTTCTACATTAGTAGCATAAATTACAGGCTTATCAGTTAATAAAAGTAAATCCCTGATAGGCTCTTTTTCATCTTTGGTAAGGTCCAATGTTCTGGCATTTTTACCGTTCTCAAGAACTTCTTTATATTTATTAAGAATATTAAGTTCATTTTTGGCTTTTGAATCGCC
>JBEPWY010000377.1:0-3644 GCA_041642185.1 Marivirga sp. | reverse complement strand
ACCTTTACAAGTAGATCAGTTAATTTATAATTAACAGTATTAATTAATTTTTGGAAAGTGAAAAGGCAAATACAGATCCTTTTTCTTCTTCGCTTTTAACCCAAATTTTACCACCATTTTTTTCAACAAACTCCTTACATAATATAAGCCCCAATCCTGTTCCTTTCTCTTTAGCTGTACCTTGAGTAGAATGCTTAGTATCGATTCTGAAAATTTTCTCTACAACAGCTTGAGGCATCCCCACACCATTATCAGCTACACTTATCACCCAATGGTTATCTTTTTCGCTAATGGCTAAATGTATTTTTCCACCTTCAGGTGTAAATTTAATTGCATTAGAGAGTAAATTTCTGATTACAGTATTTATGGAATTTTCATGTGCCTTTACGGCTATAGGCTCAGTATTTTTTACTGATATAGCTATTTTCTTTGTTTCGGCTTGCTGTTTTAAAAGAGTAGCATTATTGTTCAAGACCGCTGTTAAATCGAATAGCTCATGCTTAAACTCAATATTTCCGGTCTGCGAGCGCGACCACTCAAGTAGGTTTTCCAATAAGGCGAATAAATTTTTCAAAGATTTATCCAGATCGGTAGCCAACATTTGTATTTCTTCTTTGCTTAAACTTTCGGTGTGATGCATCAATAAGCTGGAGAAGGAAGTCAATGAGTTAAGCGGGCCTTTTAAATCATGCCCAATAATAGAAAAGAATTTATCTTTTGTGGCATTAGCTTCTTGTAACTGTAAATTTTGTTCCTGAACCTTGCTGTTTGCCTCAGCTAAGCGCTTATTGTTTCTCTTCTGTAAAAGGAAGAATGCCAATATCAGAACCAATATAATGAGGGCAAGCATGAATAGAACAACTATAAAATTCTTAGATCTCTTTTGTTCTTCCAATTCAAACTCTTTCTGTATTCTATTGAATTCCAAGTCGTCAATCATACTTTGCTTTTGGTTGATCGTATACCTGTTTTGCATTTTTAGAATGGATCCGTCTGCCTTTTCTTCTTGCATAAAATCATCCAGGGCCACATATAACTCCTGGTATTCCAGCGCCTTCTGGTATTCCCCCAAGGCCTTGTATGTTATACTCAATAACTGGTAAGTAGATTTTATTAATTCCTGATTTTGGGCTGTTTGCGCTTTATTTAATGCAATTCTTAAATTGGACAAAGCTTTTTCAACCTGTTGATCTTCTAGGTATAGTTCTGCTATGGAAGAGTATATGGTGGCAAGGCCTGCAGCATTAGGAGATACTTCCTGCCATCTATTTAACGACACTTTATAATTTTTCATGCCCCTATCGTGTTTGCCCATTAAAACATACAATCGGCCAATGAAATGCAATGATCTCGCTTCATTTTCCTTATCCTTAATTCTTCTTTGAATAGACAGAGCATTCTTAAGGGAGTTTAAAGAGCCCGTATAGTTTTTATCAATTTGTTCCAGAAGTGCAATTTTCATCCACATTTTAGCTTCCAATTCCGGATACCGAACATTCTGAGCATATTTTAATATGTCCTGGTATTGCTCAAACGCTTTTCCAGTTTCATCCATATCCGTATAAACCTCTCCCAAATTTTGCTTTAGTATGATCTGTAATTCTTCTGATTTGTTGGTTCTGTTAAATTGAATGGCTTTTTCAAGAAAATTAGCACTGCTGAAGAAATCATCTACTTTTTGAAATACATTGGCCAAACCCAGGTAAGTAAAAATTAGATCATTTTCCTGACCAGATACCTCATCAATTTTAAGGGACCCCATTAAATATTCCATCGCACGCTCCAGGTCCCTTGTTTTGTAGAGATGGATAAAAGCTAATTCTTTTAGAAACCGGCTGGTTAAATCATCCCTGTTCAGATCACGAGCATCATATAGTAATAATTCCTTCTCTTCTAATAATTCCTCAGTATCCTTTTGATCCATTTCAGCATTCAATGAATGATACCAGTCAATATCTACCTTTAAAGCGTAAGCTTCAACGGAGTTGAGGAGCAGTAATGCAGTTGTACAGATAGTCAGAAATAAAAGGAGGTAATTCTTAATCATAAATTGTATGCAAAATAAATAAAAATAATGAGGCATGCGAGGAAATAAAAATGCAATTACATTCTGAACCTGACATGATTAATTATTGAAAAATTAATGAGTACTAACTAAATAATAATATACTATAATTTTAATTTTTCAAAGGATCAGGGTAGTTTCGTTCCTTTTGAGGTACTAAATAATTCGTACCAATCTTCACTTTCCAAAACAATATCTTTAACAGCAATGGCTTCTTTTAATCTTTCAATTTTGGAGGTCCCTAAAACAGGAATTATTCCGGAAGGATGCCTCATAAGCCAGGCTAAAAGTAGTTGTGAGCTTGTCAGACTATATTTTTCAGCAATCTTCATTATCGTTTGTTGCAATAAATCATCAGACTCAAGGTTTTCTGGCAATAAATATTTTCCACCTCCTAATGGCGACCAGGCGGTTGGAGTTATTTTATTTAACATCAGCTGATCAAGCGTACCATCTTCCATGGCACCTAATTGATTAATTGATATTTCCAGTTGGTGTGTAATTAAAGGATAAAGATTGTTTATCAGTTGAAATTGGGAGGTAGTGAAATTGGACAGGCCGAAATACTTCACTTTACCTGCTTGCTTTAACTCATCAAATGTTTCTGCTAATTCATTTGGATTCATTAAAAAGTCAGGTCTGTGAATTAAAAGTACATTAATGTAATCTGTTTCTAATGCTTTTAGAGAATTTTCCACAGATTGAAGAATATATTTTCTGCTGCTGTCATAGGATTTTACTTTATTGTGGGGCCTGTTATCTGCGGGCTTGCGGATTCCACATTTAGTAGTAATCTGGATTTTTTGCCTGAGGGAAGGGCTAGCTTTTAATGCTTTCCCAAAATCTGTCTCTGTACTATAATCGCCATAAATATCTGCATGGTCGAAGTCGTTAAGACCCAGGGCTAAACACTCCTCAATAAAGAATAGCCATTGGTTTGTGGTAAAATTTTGGCCCCATTTGCCCAAACGCATAGTACCAATAATGTAGGTAGAGAAGTTGATTTCCGACTTTTGCATAATAGTAGTTTAACTATAAAGGAAACTAAATTAAATCAAAGAGGAAGTTAAATAAGTAAACAATTTTTATTTATTTCACCCATGTAAATACAGCATCGTTTATTAAAAGAGATTATTTATTAATTATATATGGTCGGATTGCATAATTTTACGTATTGTACTGTACTAATTTAGTACCAATAATATTTTATGAACAAAACAGCCAAATGGGTATCAGGAATTATACTTGCCCTTATATTGCTTATTTTTATCACATGGCAATTATTTAAAAATCTGAAAATTGAAAAATACCTTGAAAATAAAGCGAAAACTGAACTTAATCGACTTTGGCCCAACAGAGTGCAATTTGATTACGATAATTTAAGGTTTAATTTCTTCAATAAAACTGCTAGCCTGTCAGAAATTTCTCTTTTGATTTATGAAGAAAATGGCAAGGATACATTAGCTAGTTTAAATATCAACAAATTATCGGCCCATTGGGGCAGCTACAAAGATTTTTTAACAGATGATACCATCAAAATAAAAACTATTAATTTTGATCGTGTTATATCCAATCTGCC
>JBEPWY010000376.1:0-3671 GCA_041642185.1 Marivirga sp. | reverse complement strand
TTTAAAATGAGAGGTTATATAATGGTAATATAACCTCTTAATTTTTATTAAGGATTAGGCCAAACCTTTCAGATACATATTAAATTCAAGGGCATTGGATTTCTTAAATTCATCTATTTTCAAATCTTCCCTGATATCTTCATCAAAAGTCATTTTGGTTTTTTCTATCTTTTTATCCGGATGGATGATCAGCTCAAGACCTGTATAATCCAAAGGATTAAGTTGTACCAGCACGATATAATCGTCAAATACCCTTTTATAATATTCATGTACTACTAAACTGCTTTTCATAAATTTTGATTAAGTAACAACTTCCGTCATTCCGAAAATTTTTTAATTATATCACTTTAGAAGGAGATACCGGATAAAAATTGGCTTTTTTTAAAAAAAAATAAGCCAATTTTTTCCGGCATGACGGTCTTGCACTACACTACTACATTCACAATTTTATTAGGAACGAAAATGAATTTTTTAACTGGTTTTTCTTCAATCCACTTCTGAATTTTTGGATTTTCCAATACCGCTTTTTCAATTTCCTCTTTTGGTGTATCCAATGAGAAAGTCATATTATCTCGATGCTTTCCATTAACAGAAACCGGATAGGTAAATTCATTCTCCTTAATAAATTCCGGATTAAATTTCGGCCAGCCTGCTTCTGAAACGCTTCCGCTATTTCCTGAAAGCTCCCATAATTCTTCACAAATATGTGGTGCATAAGGAGCTATTACTCTTGCCAAATCAGTTAAAATAGCTTTATTGTTGCATTTTAATTCAGTAAGCGTATTTACACATATCATAAAAGTGGAGACTGAAGTATTAAAAGAGAAATGCTCAATATCGTATTCTACTTTTTGAATTGCTAAATGCAATGCTTTTAAAGCTTTTTTATCAGCCTTTTCATCAGTAAGGCTAAACTCGCCTTTATCATTATGGAACAATCGCCATAATTTTTTAAGAAATTTAGAAGTGCCGTCAATACCATTGGTATTCCAGGGTTTAAATTGCTCTAATGGCCCTAAGAACATTTCATACAATCTCAAAGTGTCTGCTCCATACTGCTCAATCACATCATCAGGATTGACTACATTATGCTTTGATTTGGACATTTTCTCTACTTCCGCACCGCATATGTATTTACCGTCTTCTAATATAAATTCAGCATCAGCATTTTCAGAACGCCATCTTCTGAATTTTTCTATATCCAGTTCATCATTATAAACAATGTTTACATCTACATGAATGGCCTGAGTAGTATATTGATCCTTCAGGTTTTTAGAAACATAAGTATTTTTGCCTTCTACTCTGTAAATGAAGTTACTTCTGCCTTGAATCATTCCCTGATTGATCATCTTCTGAAAGGGCTCATCTACATTCAGATAGCCTAAGTCATATAGGAACATGGTCCAGAACCTTGAGTATAATAAATGACCGGTAGCATGTTCAGATCCGCCAATGTATAAATCCACATTTTTCCAGTATTCCTGCTTTTCAGGAGCTACAAATTCCCCATTGTTATGAGGATCCATATAACGGAACATATACCAGCTGGACCCAGCCCAACCGGGCATGGTGCTTTTTTCCAGCTCATATCCTTCATCTGTTTTCCAGGTTTTTGCCCTGGCCAATGGCGGTTCGCCATCTTCAGTGGGTAAATATTTATCTACCTCTGGTAATTCCAATGGCAGTTGATCTTCCTCCAATAAATAAGGAATGCCGTCTTTATAATATACCGGTACAGGTTCTCCCCAGTAACGTTGTCTACTAAAAATAGCATCACGCATTCGGAAATTAACTTTGGCCTTACCAATACCTTTTTCTTCTACGTATTCAATAGCTTTTGCTATAGCTTCTTTTATTGGTAAACCGCTCAGAAAATCTGAATTAATGATTTTACCATCTTCTACCACTTGCGTTACAGGCAAATCAAAATGTTCGGCAAATGCTAAATCTCTTTCGTCATCTGATGGCACGGCCATCACGGCACCTGTTCCGTAACCGGCTAATACATAGTCGCCTATCCATACCTGAATTTTTTCTCCACTGAAAGGATGAATAGCAAAAGCACCTGTGAAAACACCTGAAACCCTTTTTACTTCAGTCATACGCTCACGCTCTGACCTGTTTTTGGCAATTTTCACATATTCTTCTACGGCTTCTTTTTGCTCCCCTGTGGTGATTTCTTTCACCAGTTCATGTTCAGGGGCCAACACCATAAAAGTCACTCCATAAATAGTGTCTACCCGAGTGGTGAATACTTTGATCCGCTTATCTTTATGTTCGGCTAATTGGAAATCCAATTCCGCACCCACAGATTTACCTATCCAGTTGCGCTGCATTTCTTTCACAGGTTCAGGCCAGTCAAGTTTATTCAGACCTTCCAATAATCTATTGGCATAAGCAGTGATACGCATGCTCCACTGCATCATTTTTTTTCGCTCAACAGGATGTCCGCCTCTTTCGCTATAACCGTCTTTTACTTCATCATTGGACAATACAGTGCCCATAGCCGGACACCAGTTTACTACTGCCTCCGATAAATAAGCTATTCTGTATTTTAAAAGTGTCTTTTGTTTCTCTTCCTCAGAAAAATGCAACCAATCATTGGCTGTAAAATCAGCGGTGTCCTCATCACATGCTGCTTTTATTAGCTGGTTACCAGTTTTTTCGAAATGCTCTGTTAACACAGAAATGGGTCTGGCTTTATTATCGTGGTAATCATACCAGCTGTTAAAAAGCTGCATGAAAATCCATTGTGTCCATTTATAAAATGATGGATCACTGGTTCTAACTTCTCTTTTCCAATCGTAAGCAAAACCAATATTTTTTAGTTGTTCAATATATCTGGTGATGTTTTCCGAGGTGGTAATGGCCGGATGTTGTCCGGTTTGAATGGCATATTGTTCGGCAGGGAGTCCGAATGAATCGAAACCCATTGGGTGCAAAACGTTAAAACCTTGCTGTTTTTTAAATCGCGCAACAATATCAGAGGCAATATATCCCAGCGGATGACCTACATGCAATCCTGCTCCTGATGGGTAGGGGAACATATCCAGGGTGTAATATTTTGGCTTTTGATAATCATCAGAAGCACTAAAAGTCTGATTTTTTTCCCAAAAGGCCTGCCATTTTTTTTCTGTTGCTCGGAATTGATATTCTGCCATTTCTACTAAATATTATCGGGTAATAAATTAACGATCTGCAAAAATAGGGCTTTTGTGGATGGATAGAATAAAATATGGAATCTTTTCAAAAAAAAAGGTGTCTTTCGACACCTCTTCTTTCATTAACCAACTAATCATTAAACTATGAACTAACTAAAAAACTCTTTATTATAGATGTAGAGGTGCTTTTAAAACTTACTTCTACATTTTTCTTATTATTTTCACTAATATTTTTATTAAAACTAAAACCTCCTAAAAGAATTAAGACTCCCAAGACGATGCCAATTCCAAGCATCATTCCTCTTAATTTTCTTTGTTTTGATAAGCTACTTTTCATAAACTAGATTCTTGTATACTCCAATCAATCATTGTGCCAAAGCGATAAAAGTTGCACAATCTTTTATGTTTTATTTTTAACGATTAAATAAATATCTTCGTATCTAAACTTAAAAAAACGGGTATGAAGATTAAAATATTAGCAATAATACTATCATGCGCTTTTGTGGCATG